>JAPLUR010000147.1 GCA_026397505.1 Candidatus Zixiibacteriota bacterium | reverse complement strand
ATTCTTGATCTTATCCGTCACGCAATAAAACAGACCGGGTAGCACCGTGGTCAGATATAATTTCTGGCCGGTCCCAAACAGCGAATCATCGCCTCGGGAAAGTAGTTCCGAACACTGCCGGTCGCTGAGAGTCGTTATCTTGTAGCTCATAGTTGATCCGTCAATTGAGTTCTCTTGCTTTTCCTGTCAATGGTGATTTCAGCGGTTGTCCAGGATTGAAATAATCCTCTCGGCTGATTCCTCCATGCTGGCGATAATGCGACCGGAATTCTCCTCCGGCTCCCCTCTTCCCTGTATCTTCAGCAAATCGAGTGAGCCCCGGAGCGCCGTCAGAGGCGTCTTTAGATTCTGATAAAGGTCACTCTCTTTCAGGCGGTTCCTGGGATAGGCGGCATTATCGGGAATCTCCTTCAGGAGGGCCTGGCTCAGCTGCATCATTTTGAGCGCACTGCCGAGGCGGGCCGCAATCGCCTTGCAGAAACTGATCGCCGCCGAATCATAGGAAAATCGATCCCATTGCCTCATTTCGCCAAGGGTTATAATACCATATGTCATACCGTTGACTGCAATCGGAACGATCAGAGCCGACTGCATCCCCCTGAAAACCAGCGATTCCATTTCGCCCGGATCCATGTATGATTCGGAATCATTCTGATTGATAAGAAGAAGCCGGTTCTCTGTGACAACCATCTGATGCCACCGCGTCAACTCGGAAGATAAGCTGACCGCATCGTTCTTTATGCTTTCAAAAGGACGAATCGTTTTGATGGCCCTGCTGATCAGTTGCGATCGATCGCTGTTCAAAACCGAAATCCTCACCATCGTTGTCATGACGTTGCGAAGAAGTAGTTCTGCCGCAGCATCCAGCAGATTCTCGCTGTTCGCGCAATTATCGGCTATGTTTTCGAAATTGGAAATCGCGCCCAGATAGCGGTCTCGCTCCAACGCGACACCACGTGAGAGGTCGGCCTCTATCAGAGGTGAAATCGCCTCCGAGAGAATTTCCAGAAGGAATAACTCTTTGCGACCGAATCGGCCGGGCATGGGATGCCCCAGAGTCAAAACGCCGACGGCTCGGCCAAAGCTTACGATCGGAACGGACATAAGGCTTTTCTGCCCGCAACTGACAAACAGAGATTCGGTGGATATCGCTGAGTCGATCGTGACATCATTTATCAGCAGGCTCTGGCGGTATTCCAGCACACGGTCGAGATAGGTATGCCCGAGATCGGGACTGGTCACGCCGTCAAGAAGAATCTGCCCGTTGATACCGCACGTATAACGACGCAGATTTTTCCGGTTCTTATCCGTCACGGCCAGCGAGAAAAAACGCGCCTCACAGGCCCGATTAAAAAGCCGATAAAGGGCCGGAAGATTATCTTTGATATCGGCCCGGCCGGAAGCGATGCCTCTGGCCTCGGATAGAAATCTTAAGGATTTTTCATGGAACGATATTTTCTTCGTCTGAAATTCCCTCTCAAGACGATTGGAGAAGATGCGGCCGATGTGCTGGAATAGCCCTTCTTCCGCCGCGCTGGCTTGACCACCTCTGAATAATATCAGTGCCACCGTCAGATCTTTCAATTTCAAAGGGAGGCAGAATCTAAAAGCATATTTGGAGCCCAGTTCATCCGCCGCCTTAATTGACTCGCCGAGGCTGAAACTCTCTTGCTGCAACTGCCGGCGGAGATCGTCATCTATGCCATGGAAATCGGTACCAATAAAGCGCCTCGCTTTTGCATGCAGTTTGAAAACGGCCGCAGCATCATAACCAAAGGCCCGGCAAATCATCGGCGGGATAACGCGAAAAAGACGATTGGAATTTTCCGCATCCGTGATCGACTGCTCGATCTTTTCAATTGCATCATGCCGCTTCACTATGAGCACAGTCTCATCTTCTTTCCGCTTCCTCACCGGAAGCCAGATAGAAATGCCGGCAATCATCAGAGCGACACCGGCCACAATGCCGATGACTTGAGCCAGCTCCTGATAAATCGGCTCGGACAGGAATGGAATAGTCCCCAGAAGGTCCTGATGGGCGGCCAACTGCAAAAATGCCACAATTGCCAGCACCGACATCCCCATCATGGCGTAACGATAACTCTCCTTATTGTCGGCAAATGCTCTCTCCCTCATTTTTACCATGAGTATCAGAAGGAGGATAAATATGGAGGCAAAAAACAGATCCAGAATGAACTGTGTCACGGCTTGGCTCCGGTCTTTACAATCGGTTAAAAGTCATAGGCTTACATTTAATATTCTTTTCGGCAAATTTGACCGTTTTATTAGCCTTGGGACTGAAAGCCCATTCCTTCCTCCCCCATATTCTTTGAAATTCCAAATAATTTCCCATGCCCACATCTCCCCCCCCTGAACTTGCAAGCAAAAACATAACCTGTTGGCGGCTAATATGGTAGCGGTCATGGACGATTCCGGCATCAGGATTGCATCAATCGGAATGCAGTGAATATCCCCTTAACCAATGCTCGCCTGAAACAAGAGGGAGATCTTATGAAGAGATTGGTTTTTATTTTTCTGTCCGCGGCTGTACTGCTCACGATATCGCTGATAGTCTATAGCTGCTCCGACAAGGTGAACTCCTATACCTCAAATGCGGAGCCCTCTCTCGGACAGTACTTCCCGCTGACAGCGGGTAAAAATGTGATCTTCACTGTTATCAATAACTGGAGCAACACCATATCCCGCAACCGCCACACCGTCGGTGCGCCGGTGCTGATCGATGGCAAAAACAGTTTCCACTGGACACAGAAGAATGTCCATTACCCCCAATTCATGGATACCGGTTTCTTTTATGTGGAGGGAAATAGTCTATACTATTTTGACGGCGAAGGAGCCGCCCCGAAAAAGTGCTGGAAGCGCCCCTGACGGTTGGCCGATCATGGCTGCGATTTACACCCGTGGACGTTAACCAGGGCTAGGATAATCTCCTCGACATCCTGACCGGCAACGACGACGGCAAAACAGGCGATTCCAGCGATAGCGGCGATGGCGCCAGGACGGATGACGCGAATACCGGCAGACTGATCGCCACCAAAAGCTTCCCGACCATCGGCGCCAACTATTTCATTATCTCCGCCCTTGAAGAAATATATCTCGATAACGGCAATTCATATCAAAATTGTATCCGCGTCGAAAATCAGTCGAACGGATTCACCAATTATTACTGGTATGCGCCGGGTGTAGGCCTGGTTCGATATGTAATCAACGCCACGCCGGAATCATTTCCCAGCGGCGAAATTGTCGGAGAAATTTCATAGTCTGACCTTTCCTTTTTCACCTTCTATAGGTAACGACCGGCCCTTTTTATGTCTTGTAAAACCCCAACTATTTCGAGCGTGATTAATGGATTCCGGAAAATGAAATAAACAGACTCAGCCGATGGCTTTCAGATAGTTCTTGAAATGAACCTTGGCTATTTTATCAAGGGCCTCTTTCCCATAACGTGCTATCAGTGCCGCGGCCGCTTTATCCACAGGCGCTCCGGCTCCCTTGGGAATTTCCATGCCATAAAGACCGGAAAGTTTCTCCATATTCTGGACAAAAGCCGCCCGCGCCAGTATTGAAGCCGCCGCCACCTGCGCAATCGATTCGGCGCGAACCTCCTGCTTGACCTTCAGCTTTCGCCCCTTCTCCAACAGTGCCTTCTCGATAAAATCGGCCCTCCCGAACTTGTCCGATATCACCAGTTCAATCTCATTCCCCTCGGCGATGTTCTCGATGACGCGGCTGTGCCCCCAGGCCAGAAGCTTGTTGAGATTTCTTATCCGGCTGTAAAGCTGATTATATTTCTCGGGACCTATGGTGACAATCGAATGTACAAAATGGGTGGATATCCAGCGGCTCAATTCCAGCGCCTTTTTGTCGGAAACCCTTTTGGAATCTCTGACCCCCGCCTTGACCAGCGCCTCGGCCTCGGCGCTGTTGGCCAGAACCCCGGCAATTACCAGAGGACCAAAAAAATCCCCCTTCCCAGATTCATCTACTCCTAGAACTTTCCCCAAGGCGCTGATTTTAGTTGGCTCTCTCTAAATATTCATTGGTGCGGGTGTCAACCCTCACTTTGTCCCCTTCCTTGACAAAAAGAGGAACTTTTATTTGCAGCCCGGTCTCGACCGTGGCTGGTTTCATGATATTCGACACCGAGTCTCCCTTGACCGCCGGTTCCGATTCGGTCACCACCAAAACGACCGATGCCGGCAATTCAAGCGAGAGCGGCTTTCCCTCGAAAAAGAGAACATCATACTCATGACTTTCCATCAGATACCACTTGGCGTCGCCCAGATGCCCGGCATCGATTGCTATCTGATCATAAGTCTGCGTATCCATGAAAGCATATTCATCGCCCTGCACATACATATACTGCATCGTTCTCACTTGCAGATCCGGCTGGTCGAAATTTTCCGTCGTCAGAAACGATTTTTCGATTATCTGCCCGGTAATCAGATGTTTCATTTTCGCCTTCACATGCGGCCGGCCGCGCCCCATTTTCACGTGCTGAAAATCGACAATGACATACGGGGCACCCTCAAACATCAGTTTCGCACCCTTCCTAAATTCATTAGGAGAAATCATTCTACCTCCATAAAATTTCAGGCGGGAATATAGGGAATCAGCCCCAAAGAGGCAACAGATTTATCAGGCCTGCGCCGCGATTTCCCTTTTGGAGGCCAACACTTCGACTATTCCCTTAAGAGGAAGAATGACTTTGAAGGCGGTTCCTCGGCCCGGATGAGACTCAAAGGTGATCTGCCCTCCGTGAAGTGTTATTATCTTGCGCGCCAGAGGCAAGCCCAGACCTGACCCCGACGGCGTCCCGGAAAAAAAAGGAGTAAATATCTTATCTCGATAGGTATCGGGGATCCCCGGGCCGTTGTCTGCAATTGTTATCTCGAGCATAGTGACATTCGGTCGGGCAGTAACCCTCACCATTCCGTCTGATTCAGCCACCGCCCGGCAGGCGTTGTCGACTATATTCCCCAGTGCCTGCTTCAACAAAAGCTGATCCCCGCAAATGGCCAATTCGCGATCTTCATCACAATCCAATTCTATTCGAGCCTTGTCATATTTTATTTTGGCTGAATTGACCACACTTTTCATCAATTCGACAGGCCGAAATTCCTCGGCGCTCAGGTCAAGCGGCCGGGCGAAATCAAGAAAATGGCCGACCAGCGCCGAGGTCTCCATAGCCTCCTTCAATATCGACCGGACATTTTCTTTAAGCGGACTCTCTGCATCGGTTTTCCTGTCAATCAGCCGGGCGAATCCGACAATCGCCGCCGTGGCATTGCGCAACTGATGCGCCAGCCCGCCCGACATCTCACCCAATGAAGCCATCCGCCTATTCAATTCCAGTTCCTCCTGTATCATCATGAAATCGGTCTGGTCATTGAATAGAATCGAAAGACCTATATTCGTGCCCTGGCTGTCGCCTAATGGCGAAAGCGAGACCGAAAGCTTCCGCCGCCGCCCTTCTCCAAGAATCTCTACACCGGAGTTTATGATAGGTTTACCGGTGGCATAGAAATCCTCCACCAGACCCAGTATCGAGGAGAAATCCGCCAGCAGCTCGGTGCAGGCTGCATCCCCGTAATTATCCGCTTGAAGATTCAGAATAGTGACTGCCGCGCGATTGATAGTTGCAACTCTCCGCTCGCTGTTGAACGTGATTATCCCGGTATTAATTGAGCCGAGAATATAATTATTATAAACCTCCAGGTCCTCCGCCCGCCTCAAAACCATATCATTCAGTGCCACCAGTTGCTGCTCCTTGACCCGCAAATCATCTATCATCTTCTCGTAGGACCGGATCAGCTGCGTCATTTCATCTCCGGCTTCTTTATCCAGGCGGCCCGATGCCACCGCCTTTTCTCTCAGACGATTGAACGGCCGCGTGATGAAATGCACGAATTTGCCCGAGACATAGATTATAATGACCACCCCCAGAATACCGAAAAATATCAGGATGCGACCCGCGTTTTCCATCGAGCCAAGCAGAGGACTCTCTTTGCTGACCGCTATGAAATATTTGGAGCCGATATATTCCATGGGAAAAAGCAGAAGACATCGGGCATCCCCCTCTTTATGACGGAAGACGGTCTGGTTGCGAAGAAGCGGCCTCAAATCTCCGGCGGTAATATTACGGTCAAGTCTCAGAATGACTGAATCGGGCGCTTCTCCGGCTTGAATACCCATGACCCGCGCATAATTGAGCGATACTATCCCCAATGAGTCCAACTCATATTCGCCCTTAATCAGATTGCGGGCGCTGTCGGGAAGGTCGGGCGTTTCGTAATGATAGATATTGTTCACCATGACCACCGCCGCCTCGGATAATTCATCCCTGACCATAGCTTCCAGCGATTTGGTCGCCCGAAAAAGGGCATAATGTGAGGCAAAATTCAAAACCACCAACACCAGTATAATCAGCGCCAGTCCAAGGCTGATTTCAAAGCGGAAACCATTTGATTTGATATTCATAATCTCATTAGAGTTATCGACCGTAACAAAGCGAGATTGAGACGACCCACCTGATACCGAGCATCAAAGACGGAAAAAGTGCCGGAGATAAAAATCAATAAACGTATCGCCATAAATTATGGCAATTATGGCCGCAATGGCCAGAAAGGGGCCAAACGGTATCACCCGGGTGGAGCGCACCCGGCGCGAAAACAGCATCACTATCATAGAGATAAGCAACCCGATAGCGGCGCTGGCAAAAAAGATGAAAATTATCTTCTGCCACCCCAGAAATGCTCCCAGCATCGCCGACATCTTGATATCCCCTCCGCCCATGCTTTCCTTCTTAAAAAGCCAGTCGCCGAGAAGCGCCATCAGATAGAGAGCACCGCCGCCGGCCGCCAGCCCGATTGAGGCCGATATTATGCCTGTTCCCCCCGGAAGCAATGAGGCTATCAGCCCCAGAGCCATGCCCGAGATAGTCAGCATATCGGGAATGATCTGAAATTCAATATCGATAAAGAAGATCGCTATCAATATGGAAGTCAAAACGGAATATACCACAAGATTGATGGCCGGTCCAAAATGCCAGAAAAATAGTAAGTACCCCAAACCATTCAGGAATTCCACCAGCGGATAACGAAAAGATATTTTTGCCCGGCAATGGCGGCACTTTCCGCCGAGAATAAGATAGCTCAAAAGCGGAATATTATCGTAAAAGCTGATCTTCTCCTTGCAGGAGGGGCAAAACGAGCGACTCATCCCGAAACCGATATGCCTTGGGATCCGGTAGATCAGGACATTAAGAAATGAACCGATTATCAGTCCTATCCCGGCTATCCAGAGATATAAAAATAATTCTGCCATCAATCATAATATCGGCAGACCGGCCGGCTACCTGAATTCCCCCAGAAGATTCATAAGAAGGGCCACCGCCGTCGGCCCGGCATTTTCAGTGCGAAGGATACGCCCCCCCAGCGTGATAATCTCGGCCCCCTTCTCCCTGGCCGACTCCACTTCGCTCCGCGTAAAACCGGATTCCGGGCCAATCAAAAGAGAAATGTCCCTCTCCTCGGAACCGAACGATAGATTCTCTATGCGTCGGTTCCCCCCAGGATCAAGAAGAAGCTTATGGCCCAAATCGGCGTAATCGGTAAATATTCTCTCAAATTCAATAAGTGGCTCAATTGCCGGTATCAGCGAGCGCCCGCATTGCTTGATTGAAGCGATGGCCACCTTCCGCCACCGGTCAAGCTTCTTTTGCCCCTTCATTTCCTCATCAATGCGTACTTTCGATTTTTCCGTCACCAGCGGTATAAACCGCGTCACCCCCAATTCGGTTGCGCGCTGTATAACGTCATCAAATTTCACTCCGGTGGAAAGCCCTGCCGACAATGTCACCCGATGCAGCGGCTCGCCAAAATTGCGGATCCGCGAATATATGCTGCAGGTCACCTCCCGCGCCGAAATTTCCATAATCTCGGATTTATATCCGTTACCCATTCCATCCACCACAATAACCGCTTCCCCGCGCTTCAAGCGCATTACCCGGCTGATATGATGAGCCTCCTCGCCAAGAATGGTCAGCTCCGCCTCCCCGATATTCTCAGGTAACGTATAATAAGTGGGAATCATTTTTTCCAGATAGTGTAAGACAGCCACTGTCCGTCCTGATTGATCTCCCGCCGGGAAACCTGACACCCCGTCAGAAGCTCATCCATCGCCTCCCTGTCCTGAATAAGCAGCCCCGATAAGAGCAGAATTCCGCCCGGCTTCACAATTGCCTCCAACCGGCCATATAATTCCAGAATGGAACTCTTTATCAAATTGGCGACCAGAAAATCGTATCGCGTTCCTTCTTCAGCCTTCTCAATCGAGCCGAACTCGATATTGATTCTGTCTTCCACCCGGTTAATGGAGATATTTTCCCTGGAATTCTGCACGGCGATTAAATCAACATCGACCCCCTTGACCGCCGATGCTCCCATTTTGGCCGCCAATATGGATAGAATCCCGGAACCACAGCCAAGGTCAAAAAGCGTCTGCCCCGCCCGAAAATATTTCTGAATTTCCCTGATACAGAGCTTGGTCGTCTCATGACTCCCTGTCCCGAAGGCCATCTTCGGCTCTATTATTAGCTCCATCTTGTCCTTGTATGGCGAAACAATCCAGGGGGGTCTGACGACAACATTGTCTATGACAACCGGTCGGATCGAATCTTTATAAGCCTGCTCCCATTCAATATTGGCAATCAATTTGGTTCGAATATTTTCGGGTTTTGTTATTGTCCGAGTGTTGATGACATTCAGGTAGTCGGACAATTGATTCCGGAAATGCTCCCCCTTTTCCTCCGGCACATAGAACCTTATTCCAACCTCATCGGAGTCATCTTCCTCCTCCAGCACGATCCCGCCGGAAATATTTTCTATGATATAATTACAAACCGGCTCCTGCATATCACGGGGAATGTTGATTACGGCCTCAAAATACCGTTCCGTCATTTTCGCATCGGCGGCCATATCAGAAGCCCAATGATTCCTTCAATTTTTCAACAAATGATTTATCCGCTTGGGGTGGGGCAAATGATAACGAGCGTCCCAACGCCTCGAGCAACCGCTTATCCTCGGCATTCAAATCGGTCGGCGTCCAGACCATCACCTGCACTAACTCATCTCCCGACCCGTGAGAATTGAGTCGCGGGATACCCTTTCCCTTGAGACGAAATACCCGCCCGCTCTGCGTTCCCGAGGGAATTTTAAGACGGTGATCGCCGTTCAGCGTCGGAACCGATATTTCTCCCCCGAGAGCCGCCACCGTGAAAGATATTGGCATCTGGCAAATAATATTTTCCCCCTGCCGGGAGAAAATACTATGCTCCTGCTCCTCGAAAATCACTATCAAGCTCCCGCGCGGCCCACTCCCGCGGGCGGCATTACCCTGATTCTCCAGAGACATGTAATTCCCCGAGGAAACCCCCGGAGGCACTTTTACCTTGACTGTTGCCGAACCATTGATGCGCCCTTCGCCGCTGCATTTCAGACAGGGAGTGGTAATTATTTCACCCTCTCCCCGGCAACTGTTACAGGTCCGCACCTGCTGTATGGTGCCGAGAAAGGTGCGGGAAACGGTTCTCACCTGACCCGAGCCGCGGCATTCCGGGCAGGTTTTTCTCGACGAGCCGGGTGCGACTCTCGAGCCGCCGCATTCTTCGCATTCCTCATACCGCTTGAGCTTGATCGTCTTTTCGACCCCGGCGGCTATCTCCTCCATCGTCAGAGAGACTCGCGCCCGAAGATCTTCGCCCCGATTGTACCTTTCCTGACGGCCGCCGCCGAAAAAATCCTCGAATCCGAGGCCGAAACCTCCAAAATCGCGCATGAACGCTCGCAGAGCATCACTCAAATCAAAACCGCCGAAATCATACCCGCCGCCAAAACAGCCGCCCGAAAGACCGGCGTGACCGAACTGGTCGTAAGTATGGCGCTTCTGCGCGTCTTTCAGTACCTCGTACGCTTCGGTTGCCTCTTTGAATTTCTCCTCGGCGCTCTTGTCACCGGGATTCTTGTCGGGATGAAACTTCATCGCCAGTTTGCGATAGGCCGATTTTATCTCATCCTCCGAGGATGATCTGGAAACACCCAGCACCTCGTAGTAGTCTTTTTTTTCCATCAGTCTGTCTGCAAGCAGTCACCCGCAATCCGGGTATGATCTCTTATTTGTTCTTGTCGTCATCCACGACCTCAAAGTCGGCGTCAACCGCGCCGTCTCCCTTTGGCGCCCCACCGCCGTCGGCCCCGGCTGCCTGTCCCGCCCCCGCCCCCTGCGCCGTCTGGGCGGCCGAAGCCTGGCGATATATCTCTTCGGCCAGCTTATGTGAGGCCGTCATCAGCTCTTCCTTGGCCTGATTAATAACTTCCGCCGATTCCGATGAAAGAGAGCCGCGCAGTTTTTCCATCTTCTCATTGATCAGTTTTCTCTCCTCCTCGGAAACTTTGTCACCATATTCCTTGAGTGTCTTTTCGGTCGTGTAAATCATCTGATCCGCTTCATTTCGCGCCCGTATGACCGCCTCTTTCTTCTTGTCCTCCTCGGCGTGAAGTTCGGCGTCTTTGACCATCTTTTGGATTTCCTGATCCGACAGCCCCGAGGAAACCTGAATCCTGATCGATTGCTATTTGCCGGTGCCAAGGTCTTTGGCCGAAACATGAACAATACCGTTGGCATCAATATCAAAAGAAACCTCAATCTGGGGCATGCCGCGCGGCGCCGAAGGAATACCGACCAGGTCGAATCTTCCCAGAGTGCGGTTATCGATCGCCATCTGGCGCTCCCCCTGGAGCACATGAATACTTACCGCCGTCTGGTTATCGGCCGCCGTGGAAAATATCTGGCTCTTTCTGGTCGGGATGGTTGTGTTGCGTTCGATGAGCCGAGTCAGGACGCCGCCGAGCGTTTCAATGCCGAGCGACAGCGGCGTGACATCAAGCAGAACCACATCTTTCATCTCGCCCGAAAGCACCCCCGCCTGAATCGCCGCTCCAATTGCCACAACCTCATCGGGATTTACACCCTTGTGCGGTTCTTTTCCGAATAAGTCGCGCACGATCTGCTGCACCTTGGGCATTCTCGTCTGCCCGCCGACAAGAATAACCTCATCGATTTCAGCTGGTGTCAACTTGGCGTCCTCGATCGCCCGTTTGCACGGCCCGATCGTCCGCTGAAGCAAATCATCTGTCAACTGTTCCAATTTGGCCCGGGTCAGGGTCAAATCGAGATGACGGGGACCGGTCTGGTCGGCCGTAATAAACGGCAGATTGATATTGGTCTGCATAGTCGTCGATAGCTCGCATTTGGCCTTCTCGGCCGCTTCTTTCAGTCTCTGAAGAGCCATCCGATCCCGCCGCAGGTCTATCCCCTGTGACTTCTTGAACTCATCGGCCATCCAGTCGATTATCCGTTGATCAAAATCATCACCGCCAAGATGCGTGTCGCCGTTGGTCGAGCGAACCTCAAAAACGCCATCCCCCAATTCCAGTATTGAAATATCAAACGTGCCGCCCCCCAGATCATAAACCGCAATCTTCTCGTTTTTCTTCTTATTCAATCCATAGGCCAGCGAAGCCGCGGTCGGCTCGTTGATGATACGCAAAACTTCCAGCCCCGCGATACGCCCGGCATCTTTGGTGGCCTGACGCTGCGAATCATTGAAATACGCCGGAACCGTAATGACCGCCTGCGTCACCTCCGTCCCCAGATAATCCTCGGCCGTCTTCTTGAGAGCCTGAAGAATCATCGCGGAAATTTGCGGCGGGGCGTATTTCTGGTCGCCGATCACTACCACCACTTCACCCTTTTCATCTTCCGAAACCTTATAGGGAACAATCTTCTCCTCCGCCTGCACTTCACTGTGATGCCGCCCCATGAATCGCTTTATCGAAAAAACGGTATTTTCAGGATTGGTCACCGCCTGCCGTTTGGCTGTCGCCCCTACCAGTCGCTCTCCTGCTTTTGAGAAAGCCACCACCGAGGGGGTCGTCCGCCCCCCTTCCTGGTTGGGAATGACAACGGCATCGTTCCCTTCGAGAACGGCGACACACGAGTTGGTCGTTCCCAGATCGATTCCTATGACTTTTCCCATATCACTTCTCCTTCT
>JAPLUR010000146.1 GCA_026397505.1 Candidatus Zixiibacteriota bacterium | reverse complement strand
CTCGACGATTCTTTTCTGGTATTCTTTGAATTCATCGGTCAGAGCTTCTTTGAGAGCCACCGCCTTGGCAGCGATAATATGCATCAGCGGGCCGCCCTGAATACCGGGCATGACCGTCCGGTCAAGATCGGCGGCATATTTCTCTTTGCACATCACCATCCCGCCGCGCGGGCCGCGCAGTGTCTTGTGAGTAGTCGTGGTGACAAAATCGGCATATGGCACCGGCGAGGGGTGCAGTCCGGCGGCCACCAACCCAGCAATATGGGCGATATCGACCATCAAATATGCGCCGCAAGCATCGCATGCCTCACGGAACCTCTTGAAATCGAGTGTCCGAGGATAAGCCGAGGCTCCCGCCACAATCATTTTGGGCTGAATTTCCCTGGCCTGAGCCACCAGTTTATCATAGTTGATAACCTCGGTATCTTTATCCACCTGATAAGAATGAAACTGGAACAGCTTTCCGGAAAAATTAATTGGATGGCCGTGGGTCAGGTGCCCGCCATGCGAAAGATCCAGCCCCATCACCTTATCGCCGAGATTGAGCACGGTGAAATAGACCGCCATGTTCGCCTGCGAACCGGAATGCGGCTGAACATTGACATGCTCGCAGCCAAAAAGCTGTTTGGCCCGATCTCGCGCCAAATTCTCGGCCACATCGACAAATTCACACCCGCCGTAGTACCTTTTGCCGGGATACCCCTCGGCGTACTTATTGGTCATGATGCCGCCGGCCGCCTCAAGCACCGCCTCGGAGACAAAATTCTCCGATGCAATCAACTCCAGCTTGTCCGATTCGCGATTGACCTCATTCAGTATCGCATTATAAATTTCAGGATCGACCTTTTTCAGGTAAGACATAATTAATCACCTTCTATATTCATGCTCATATTAATGGCGGGCTGCTTGGAGTTGCAAACCCGCCGGGATTTTCGTGATAATTTTCTATTCTCTCTCTAACCTTCCTCGGCCTCGGAGATTTTTCTGAGCCGTCGCTCGTGACGTCCCCCCTCAAAGGAGGTTTCCAGCCAGGTTCTGACAATGCTCTCAAGGTCTTTTTCGGCGATATATTTCTGTGACAGGGTCAAGACATTGGAGTCATTATGGAATCTGGCGTAATAGGCCATATCTTTATTCAAGCACAATGTGGCGCGGACTCCTTTGACCTTATTGGCGGCAATCGTCATCCCGTTGCCGGTCCAGCAGACCGCCACTCCCCTATCGGCCTCACCCGAGGCCACCGCCCGGGCGACTTTGATCCCGTAATCGGGATAGTCAACCGAGTCCTTCGTATCTGTCCCAAAATCAATTATCTTGTGACCAAGAGATTGAAGAATCGCTTTAACCTCATTTTTCATCTCAATTCCGGCATGATCGGAACCGACCGCTATTTTCATGACTCAACCTCCTTTACGGAAATACCCTATCGGCGCGGGACATAGGTCAGCCAGCCGTAGATATCCTCGGCGCGACCTTCCAAAATTTCAAAGAACCGGGCCTGAAGTTTCCCCGTAATCGGGCCGCGGCGTCCTTCGCCGATAATTATCCCATCAATCTCTGATATCGGCGTTACCTCGGCGGCCGTGCCGGTAAAAAATACCTCATCGGCAATATAGAGCGCCTCGCGCGGGATATTCTCTTCGATAACCTTGATTCCCATATCGTCCGCCAACTTGATAATGGTGCGGCGGGTGATCCCGGGGAGTATCGAAGCCGAAAACGGCGGTGTCACCAGCACACCATTGCTGACAATAAATATATTCTCGCCGGAACCCTCGGAAACATTGCCATTGACATCAAGTGCAATCCCCTCAACACAGCCGCGCGCGAGTGCTTCCATTTTGATTAACTGCCCGTTCATATAGTTCGCGCCAGCCTTGGCCATCATGGGGGTCGTGTTAGGGGCGTTGCGATTCCATGAGGAAACACATACCTTCACCCCTTTTTCCATCGCTTCCGGGCCGAGATATTTACCCCAGTTCCAGGCGGCAATAGCAAAATCAATCGGGCATTTCCCCGGATCGACTCCGAGCGAATCATACCCCCGATAAACCACCGGGCGAATATAGCAATCTTCCAGATTATTTATGGCAACCAGCTCCAGTACGGCATCAAATATCTGCTTTTTGGTATATGGAATGACCATTCGATATATTTTGCAGGAATCCCAGAGTCGGTCAATATGTTCCGTCAGACGAAAACAGGCCGGCCCTTTGGGCGTTTTGTAACATCTTTGCCCCTCGAAAATCGATGAACCATAATGAACTACATGAGAAAGCACATGGATTTTGGCGTCATCCCAGTGCACCATTTTGCCGTTCATCCAGATATACTCAACCTTATTAAAAGCCATGATTCCTCCTGCAATGAGAGAAGCGGTTTTTCGTATTTTCTGCTGAAAATATATGGCATGAGGGGACTTATTTCAACCAAAATGAAAGAAAATTATTCTTTGGTTTGTGAATTTTTTCGCGAAGTAGAAATGATTGTTTTCCGCAGACTTTGCTGATATATTTGGGCAAAATCAGGAAGAAGAAAGGCGCCGGAAAAAGTCGGCAATAGTATGAAAAAGGTGATCGGAATTGATAAATGGGACAGGATTCCATGAGGAGGTTTAAATATGCAATCAAGCTGTTTGACATGGAGATTGATAATAACCGTCATTTCTCTATTTGTTGCCGGGCAGATAAGTTTCGCTGAGGGAGGTATCATGAGCTACTCCGACAAGAATATTTACGCCGAGAACAACCAGACTGCAAAAGCGCCGATGTCGGGGGGCAACCAATATGATTTAGTCTTTGCATCATACGCCGAGGATACTTCCGATGTACGCAGCCTTCTGGCTTGTGTTGAAAGCGTAAGAGCATTTGCCGGAAAATTCAGCAAGGCGCCATTCTGGATTTATATGCCCGATTCTCTCCTTCCGGCCGCGAGAGGCATTTTCGAAAAGGTGCCGGGAATCAATGTGCAGCTTAGGGCCGGCAGTGCACCGGAGGAATCAAACAACTTCTTTTTTGGCGGCAAGCCGTTCGCTGCTGCCAAGTGCGAACAGGAAGCCGCAGGAAAAACAGCCGTTCTGGTCTGGATCGACACCGATACCATTTTCCTCGGTGAGCCGGTAGATTTCATTCTGGGAAAAGGCATCTGCCTTAAGTACCGCCCCGTCATGCACAAGAATATCGGATTATTGTACAGCGACCCTCTTGACTCATTCTGGGGCCGCGCTTTCGAGAAGCTGTCGGTTGCAGAATCGTCATTATTTCCCATGACAGCCGCGGCCGGCGGCGCGACGCTCAAGCCGTATTTCAACGCCGGACTCCTGGTGCTTAATCCCGAATGCGGATTGCTTGAGGTTTGGGCGAATCACTTTCAGACCCTGTATCAGGATTCGGCGATTATTGCACTCTCCAAACAGGATCGGAAAAAGAACATATTCCTTTTCCAGGTGGCTCTCACTGCGGCGATTCTGAATAAGTTCAAGCGAACTGAAATGGTTGAGTTGTCGGATAAATACAACTATCCGATATTCTTTGATGAAATGTTCGGTGCTCCGAGACCCTTTGATTCCATTGAGGGTGTAATAACCATGCGCCATGAGGGGTATTTCCGAAACCCCGCGCCCGATTGGGAGCAGAAACTCAAAGGCCCAAAGGACAGAATCGCCTGGATAAAGGCGCATTTGGTTGAATAGGGAAAAGTCGCACCCCCGCTCATTCCGCTTAAGAGGGACTTCGGGTGGAACTTCGACCTGCAAGCCTCAAGGAAAGTATTTGCTCTGGCTATTGAAATCTGCAACTACTATTTTTACTTTACAGGTCGTGACAATATTTGGTGGATTCGAAGATTATGAGCAGAGAGAGCTTTCGACCGTGGGGAACTGAGTTTTTTGATTGGTTGTGATGATGACTAAATTGCCTGGTATTCTTAGACGCCTTAGAGACGGCTTCAAGTCGAGAGGATTTGCTTATTTACCACAGGCTATTCTTTCCCGGCTGCCTCGCTTGCTGTACTTTTATGATCGCCAACTGCTTACGGTTACCAATGGCTTTGATATCCCGGTGCGGCATTATGCCGACTACGAACTTCAACAAATCACCGAAGAGGAACTACCCAAACTGACCGGAGTTCCTTTTTCCATCAGGAGGGCGGGACGCGAACTCCGCGGGGGAAGTATCTGCTTTGCGGTCACCAAGGCGGGCCGCCCGGTAGCGTGGCGATGGGCCGCCACCGGCACGCTTTATATCTCCTATGGCAATACGGTCGTGCATACCGGTGATAACGGCTACTACAGCTATCGCCTTGAAACGATCCCGGAAGAACGTTTCAGGGGACATGTCAATGCGATCTTTATGGCCATGCAAAGCTACTTTGCGGCCTCAAATCGTACCCGGGACTATACTCTTATATCAATGAGTAATATTCCGAATCTCAGAATGCACATGCGATGCGGTTTCAAGACTGTCGGCAGAACCACCGTGCTGAATATTCTCGGCCTGCATTTCTGCTTCTATAAGCAATGGCCGTTTCATACGAAACGCTGGACACTGACTCTCGGAAAAACACCGAAAGGGATGCGCGCCCTATAGGAAAAATGTCGAAACCCCCCCGAATTCCACCGTCGGCGGAATTCGGGGGGAATTTCGGTCTGCAATCTATTGCTACAAGCTATTGCGGTACATAGAAAAGGGCGAACGGAGGTTCGCCCTTAAGATGCTATTTATATTGCTTCTACTGAACCGATTTAATCAGTTCGCGCGCGATCACCAGCCGCTGGATTTCGGAGGTCCCCTCCCCTATCTCGCAAAGCTTGGCATCACGCCAAATCCGTTCGGCGGGATATTTGCCCGAATAATATCCGACCCCACCCAAAATCTGAATGGCGCGCGAGGCTGTACGGGTCGCTACCTCACCGGCATACAGTTTCGCCATCGCCGAGTCCTGACCGAACGGCACTCCGGCATCTTTCTTGGCGCTGGCGCCATACACCAGGTAACGTGCCGCCTGAATTTCGGTGGCCATGTCGGCCAGAAGCCACTGTACTGCCTGAAACTCGCAGATCGGTTTGCGGAACTGTTGCCGCTCGGTAGAATACTTAAGGGCGCAGTCAAGCGCCCCCTGCGCCAGACCGAGCGCCATCGCGGCAATCGAAATCCGTCCGCCATCAAGGGTGATCATGAACTGTTTGAATCCCTCGCCGAGTTTCCCCAGTTGGTTTTCTTTCGGAATTTTCAGATCCGTGAAATGCATAAAAGCGGTATCGCTTCCGCGCAAACCCATTTTGTTTTCTTTCTTGCCGATATCGTAACCCGGCCATCCCTTTTCGAGGATGAATGAAGATATCGCTTTCACGCCCGGTTCATCGGAGGTGCGCGCGGTAGCAATGGAAGCAAAGGAGTATGAAACAGAGGTAATAAAGCACTTGGTGCCGTTCATTATCCAGTGGTCACCATGCAGTTCGGCATGCGTTTTGGTGGCGCCGGCATCGGAACCGGCCTCGGGCTCGGTCAGCCCGAAAGCGATCAGTTCCCCTTGTGTACCACGGGGTAGGTACTTCCGGCGCTGCTCCTCGGTGCCGAACTTGTAGATGGGGAACAGCCCCAGCGAATTATGGGCGGCAATCGTGATGCCGGTCGAGCCGCAGACCCGCGAGAGTTCCTCGACAGCGATGGAATAACAGATTGTATCGACCGGGGTCCCGCCGTACTGTTCCGGAACCACCATCCCCATCAGACCCATCTCGGCCAGCGCTTTCAGGTGCCGGCCCATGAATTCCTGTTTCTCATCCAACTCGACGGCGTACGGCGCGATTGTTTCGAGAGCGAAAGCGCGGATCTTCGCTCGGAATTCCTGATGTTTTTTCTCCAGAAGCATTTTACTCCTTCAGGAGATCGCGAGCGATCACCATTTTCTGCGCCTCGGTTGTACCCTCATACAGTTCGCAAACGCGGGCATCGCGGAAATACCGCTCGACCGGATACTCTTTCATATAGCCGTACCCGCCGTGAATCTGCACGGCATCATTGACGACATGATTGGCCATCTGGCTGCAGAACAGTTTCGACATGGAGGCTTCCCGCTGGATACTCTTCCCCTCATCTTTCAACTGTGCCGCCCGATAGCCGAGGAGACGTCCGGCATCAATGACGGTGGCCATATCGGCCAGCTTGAACTGTATCGCCTGAAAATTGGCAATCGGCTGTTTGAACTGCTTGCGCTCTTTGGAATACTTGATGGATTCTTCCAGCGCCGCCCGGGCAATCCCGACCGACTGGAACGAGACCCCGATACGGCCGGAGTTGAGAATGGTCAGAGCCATTTTGAATCCGGCGCCCCGCTCGCCGATCATATTTTGTTTAGGGACATTGACATCGAGGAAAGATATTTCGCGCGTATCGGAGGCGCGCATGCCGCACTTTTTCTCTTTGGCGCCGACACCAATGCCCGGCGTGTTGCTTTCGATAGCAAAACAGGAGATGCCCTTGTTCCCCAGGGACGGATCGGTCACGGCAAAAACGATCAGAATTCCGGCGAAGCCGCCGTTGGTCACAAAAGTCTTGGTGCCGTTGACCATGAAATGGTCACCCTTATCCTCGGCGGCGGTGGCGATACTGGCAACATCGGTACCGGCATTCGGCTCGGTGACGCAGTAGGAGCCGACCAGCCCGGTCGCCAGTTGCGGAAGATATTTATCCTTGAGATAATCGGAGCCGAATTTGTAGATGATTTCGCCGCAGAGCGAGTTCTGCACCGACATCAGAATGCCGACCCCGGCGCAGGCGGCGCAGATTTCCTCGAGGGCGCCGCAGAAACTGACCGTGGAGAGTCCCAGGCCGCCATATTTTTCCGGCAGCATCATACCGAGATAACCGAGTTCGGCCATTTCGTCGATCAGTTCGCGCGGGACACCATCTTCCTCATCGAATTTGAGCGCATTGGGAATCAGCCTTTTCCGGGCGAAATCCCGGGCTGTCTCCTTGATCATCAGGTCGTCTTCAGACAGATAAAAATCCATAAAAACTCCTTATTTTTCGTAAACGAAAAAGCCGCGGCCGGTTTTTCGACCCAGGTATCCGGCCTGCACCATTTTCCAGAGAAGCGGGCAGGGACGATATTTCGAATCGGAAAATCCGACGTACAGTACCTCCATGATGGCCAGGCAGACATCAAGGCCGATGAAGTCGGCCAGGGTAAGGGGTCCCATGGGATGGTTCATACCGAGCTTCATGACGGTATCGATATCCTCGGCGGAAGCGACCCCCTCCATCAGGGCATAAACGGCTTCATTAATCATCGGCATCAGTATCCGATTGGAAATGAATCCGGGATAATCATTGACCTCGACCGGAGTCTTTCCCAGTTTAAGCGAGAGGTCGCGTATCAATTGAAAAGTATAATCGCTGGTGGCGATGCCTCTGATGAGCTCGATCAGCAGCATCATCGGCACGGGATTCATGAAATGCATCCCGATAACCCGATCCGCACGCTTCGTGGTGGCAGCCATCTGGGTAATCGGCAAGGAGGATGTATTCGATGCGAGGATGACCTCGGGACCGCAGATATTATCCAACTCTTTGAATATCTTCAGTTTGGCCTCGAGATTTTCATAAATCGCCTCAATGACCACCTGAGCCGTTTTGACATCATGCATGTCGGTAGTGATTCTGATCCGACTGAGGATGGCCGTCTTATCCTGCTCGGTGATTTTCTCTTTTTTCACCATTCGGTCAAGATTGGCTGTTATAGTTTTGATTGCTCGACCCAGCAGTTCATCCGTGGTGTCGACCAAAACAACATTGTAACCGCACTGGGCACATACATGGGCGATACCGTTGCCCATGGTGCCGCCCCCGATGATGCCGATTATTTTAATATCGTCCAGACCCATTCTTATGTTCCTCATTGATGTCAAATCATCTCAATTGCCAGGGCCACGGCATGGCCGCCGCCGAGACAAAGAGTTGCCAGTCCGTTCTTCTTACCTCTGTCTTTAAGGGCATAGATAAGAGTGGTCAAAACGCGGGTTCCGGAGGCTCCGATGGGGTGTCCCAGAGCTACGGCGCCGCCATGCACGTTAACGCGGTTCCAGTCCCAGCCAAGTTCCTTGCCGTCGGCCAGCGCCTGCACCGAAAAAGCCTCGTTGGCTTCAATCAGGTCAAAATGATGAACATCGACCCCCATCTTGCCGCAGAGTTTCCGGACGGCATGAATAGGGGCGAAGAAGAGAAGTTCCGGTTCGGTGCCGGCGGTAGTGTATTCAATAATTCTGGCCATCGGGGTCAGATTATTCTCCTTAAGGAATTTCTCAGATACCACGACACAGGCGGCGGAACCATCATTCAGTCCCGGGGCGTTTCCGGCCGTGACGGTACCATCCTTTTCAAAAGCCGGTTTCAATTTGGCCAGGCCTTCCATGGAGATATCGGGGCGCGGGCATTCATCTTTTTCGAACTTGAGCGGGTCGCCCTTCTTCTGCGGAATCTCGACGGAGAATATTTCCTGTTTGAATTTACCACCCTGTATTGCGGCAATCGCTTTCTTGTGGGAATTATAGGCGAATTCATCCTGTTCCTGCCGAGAGATACCGGCTTTGCGGGCGGTCAATTCCGCGGCCGAGCCCATATGCCAATTTTTGAAGGCGCACCAGAGACCATCGAGAACCATAGAATCCTGGAGTTTTTTGTCACCAAATTTCAGACCGGCTTTGGCGCCGTGGAGAACATAAGGGGTGCCGGACATCGACTCCATACCACCGGCAACGATACAGTCCTGATCGCCGGCCCGTATCGATTGAGCGGCCAGCATGACCGCTTTAAGACCTGAGCCGCAGACTTTATTGATGGTAAAGCAGGCGATCTCGGTCGGGATGCCGGCATTCATAGATGCCTGGCGGGCGGGCGCCTGGCCAACCCCGGCCTGAACCACATGCCCCATAATGATTTCATCAATTTTCTTAGGGTCGATTCCAGCTCTCTTGACGGCCTCTTTGATGGCCAAACCGCCAAGCTGGGTTGCCGTAAAACCGCTCAGGCCACCCAAAAACGTTCCGATGGCAGAGCGGCAGGCCGACACGATGTAAGCTTCATTTCTGTTAGGCATTTATTCCTCCAGGTTGTTTTGTTTAGTCTATATAATTCTTAAATTTATGACTCGCGGCGACCGAAAGCAAGTGAAAGTTATCACAATCCGGGATTTATCCCATATTTTCAAAAAGATTATTTTCCAGGGGGCATGGGTGCCAGCCCGGTGATCGGGTGATGTAATGGGCAAGGCTCTCAGGGATGAGTCAATCTGATTCTTCCTGAACAATCCTTTTTTCGATGCCGCCTAAAATCTCATCCATCTCGGCCATACTTGGGTGCCCGCGGAACTGATAGATAGAAGGCTCTGCCTCCAGAAAGACAAAACGGAGAAGTTTCAGTGACTCTTTGACTGGCTTGATGATATTATTTTTGGAAAAGATCAGGGTTTTCGGTTTGAAATGGATAAAGGCATCGCGCCAGTCTTTTATTTCCTGAATTGCTTTCTTGGCCTGAGGAGTTAGTTTAAACCTCTTCCCGCAGAATTCCTGCGCCATCCAGTTATTGCTCTGGCATTTGGCAAAGGCTTCCTCGAAACCGATCAGTTGGGCTTTATCCCCATAGAGATATTTGTCGCGGAGCTTAGATATTTCCGCGTCGGAGATTCTCTGTTTGCGGCCGGCGGCTTCGGCCTTTTTTTGAGCAATGATTCTTTCCACTCTCTCGACATTGTAAGCATTGCCCAGATTATCCCAGGTCATGACGGTGATGACCATGCTATAGAAAGCGCTGGAGTAGCAGATGGCAATCCATTTCCAGCGATATTCGATATCCCGATTTTCAAGGAAATAGAGCACCTTCTTGAGATAATCGGTGGCGTTGGTTAATTCGTTGATAGCGATGCCGTCTTCGGCGCCGACTTTATTGGATTTTGGTTCGTTTTTCATTTCAGTTTTGCCTGAAAAGACAACCGGGAATTTTCGGGAGAGGGGCCGGTCAAATTTCCAGCTCAATTATCGGGATTTCGGTTCCGACCTGCTCGCCATCCTTGAAGTTGATTTTCTTGACCGTCCCGGCCGAGGGTGAATTGACCTGGTTTTCCATTTTCATGGCCTCAACAATCACCATGGGTTGTTTTTCGGCGACCTTCTCACCCTCTTTAACCAGCAGTTTCACAATTTTCCCCGGCATGGGCGCGAAAATTTTATCCTTTTCGCCGGCGTGGCCGCCCGCCGCCGACGCCGAGGTACCATCCTCGGAGGGGATGGCCAGCTCCAGGAGGAGGCCGTCGATATCAAGATAAGATTTTTCATTTTGCACAATACAATAGACAGTTTTCTTGACACCATCCAAAAGCACGTTGTACTTCCCGGATGAAACCTCGGTGACCAGATATTTGTTTTCGCCGACTGTTACCTCAACACCGGAAGCGCCGGGGTTGGCCTTCGTTTCGATAGTTTCTTCTTTATGCCGGAATTGGTTGATCATTTGGTTATCCTCATGCCGATTTCCCAGGGGCCTATGGTCTGCCAGGGTGAGAGAGCTTTTTCTCTACGGATTGATGTCGTTGCCTGCGGCTTGCGCAGTATAGCCACCGATGATACTGCCGCCGCCAGTTCCACCGCCGGAACCATATCGACGTTTCTATCGCACATATTTTTATCGATGAAATCAGTATATGTCCGCCCGGCCTTAAACTCGGGATGATTCAGGATATCAATCATGAACCGCCGCGATGTTTTTATCCCCAGAATCTTATAGTCCTTGAGGGCGTTTATCATTTTGCTGATGGCCAGTTCCCGACTGGGAGCATAAACGATCAGTTTGGCCAGAATCGGATCGTAATCGACACCAACCACCGAGCCTGATTTTATGCCGGAATCAACTCTGATTCCCGGGCCGGCAGGCTCCTCATAAAAGAGAATGTCGCCCGAAGAAGGGAGAAAATTATTCTCGGCATCCTCGGCGTAAATACGGCACTCTATAGCATGGCCGCGTTGAGTCGCTTTGAGCACGTAATCGGAGATTTTCTCTCCCGCGGCAATACGAATCTGCTCGACGACGATATCAACGCTGGTAGTCATTTCGGTAATGGGATGTTCGACCTGCAGACGGGTATTCATTTCGAGAAAATAGAAACCACCGTTCTTGTCGAGGAGGAATTCCACTGTGCCGGCATTGCGGTATCCGGCGGCGGTAGCGACGCGCACCGCCGCGGCTCCCATCTGGGCGCGAAGGGCCGGGGTCAGGGCGGTCGAAGGTGTCTCTTCAATTATCTTCTGATGTCTTCTCTGTATAGAACATTCGCGCTCGAAGAGATGAATAGCATTGCCGTGATTGTCGGCCAGAACCTGGAATTCGATATGACGGGGATTTTCGATGTACTTTTCAAGATAGACGGTATCATCCCCGAAAGCGTTTTTGGCCTCGCGCATGGCCGCTTCAACGGATGACTGGAGGTCTTCTTTGCGATGCACAACTCTCATCCCCTTACCGCCACCGCCGGCGGCGGCCTTAACGAGAATTGGATAGCCGACCTCATGAGCCGCCTTCTCGAACATTTCCAGATTGGCGCCGGCGGTTTTCATGCCGGGAATAATCGGAACTCCGGCGGTCGCCATCTTTATACGGGATTGGATTTTATTACCCAGAAGCCGCATCGCCTCGGCCGATGGCCCGATAAAGACTATTCCCGCTTTCTCGCAGGCCTCGGGAAAGAGAGGATTCTCAGCCAGAAATCCGTATCCGGGATGGATAGCATCGCAGTTATGGGCCAGAGCGGTCTCGATGATTTTTTCGATGTTGAGGTATGATTCGCGAGGGGCGGGCGGCCCGATTTCGGCGGCGGCTTCGGCCGCCAGAACATGCACCGAATTTTTATCGGCGCTGGAGAAGACCGCCAGCGTCGGGATATCGAGAAGGCGGCAGGCGTTGATAATCCTGACTGCAATCTCGCCACGATTGGCCACGAGGATTTTCTTGAATGATTTATGCGCCATTTATTCCACCGTCCATTTGGGTTTTCGTTTATCAAGGAAGGCGTTCATTCCCTCCTGCCCTTCCACCGATATTCTCAATCTGGCAATCATCTCGGCCGTGAAAGGTTTGTATTCCTTTTCGGTCATACGGGGAACCGCGGACACGAGCCGTTTGGCGACAGCCATGGCCGCCGGCCCAGATGATTTAATCATCACCAGAAGGTCATTCACCGCTTCTTCCAGTTTATCGTCAGAAACGAAACGATTGACCAGGCCGACCTGGAACGCCTTTTCGGCGTTCATTCTTTCGCCGGTGATGAAAAACTCCCGCGCCTTTCCCTCCCCTATTTTCTTGACCACATAAGGCCCTATGCAGGCGGGCACGAGACCGATTTTCACTTCGGAGAATGAGAACTTGGCTGATTCGGCGGCGATAGCGATATCGCAGACCGCCACAAAACCGACCCCGCCGCCAATGGCGGCGCCGTTTATCTTCCCAATTACCGGACAGCGGAAATTATAAATGAGAGCGAATAACTCGGCCAGGGCATTTGATTCCTTGAGATTCTCATCAAAAGACTGGGTAATAACGCGCTTCATCCAGTTCAGATCGGCCCCGGCGCAAAATGATTTCCCTTCGCCGGAAAGAACGATGGCACGGAGTTCCTTCTCCCGGTCCAGTTCCCGGAACAGATCGGTCATCTCATAGATGACGGTATCGTTAAAAGCATTGTGGACATCGGGACGGCAGAAATCGATCCGGGCGACATTATCCGCCATTCGGTATTTCAGAGTAATATAGCTTTTCACTGCAGTCTCCTTACATTCTGAAGACGCCGTATTTCTGGTCGGGGATATCGGCGTTGAGCGACATGGCAATGGCCAGCCCCAGCGCCTCGCGCGTCTCGTTCATGCCGACAATGCCGTCATCCCAGAGACGAGCCGTGGAAAAGTATGGCGACGATTCGCTTTCGTACTTATCGATAATCGGCCGCCGGATTTCCTCGATGTCTTCGGGAGTGAGTTTGCGGCCGTCGCGTTCGAGCTGGTTGATTTTAACCGTCGCCAGAACATCGGCCGCCTGCTCGCCGCCCATGACACATATTTTGGAGTTGGGCCACATCCAGAGGAGCCGGGGGAAATATCCGCGCCCGCACATGGCATAGTTGCCGGCGCCGTAAGAACCGCCGACAATGACGGTGAATCGCGGCACCTGGGCATTGGCCACGGCGTGCACCAGCTTGGCGCCATCGCGGGCAATTCCGCCCGCCTCGTACTGCCGTCCGACAATGAAACCGGTGATATTCTGCAGGAACAATAGCGGTATTTTGCGGATAGTACAGAGTTCGATAAAATGCGCGCCTTTAAGGGACGATTCCGAGAAAAGGACGCCGTTGTTCGCCAGTATGCCGACGGGGTAACCCATTATCCGGGCGAAGCCGCAGACGAGAGTGATACCATACAGCTCCTTGAACTCATGGAATTTGGAGCCATCGACCAAGCGGGCGATCAGTTCGCGAATATCATACTGTTTGCGGATATCATTGGGCACGACACCATACAGCTCTTCCGGGTCATAGTAAGGGTCTTCCGGCTCGGCCAGACCCAATTCGAATTTAGGAGGACGATTCAGATTTTCGATAATATTCCGGCAAATAGCAAGAGCATGCTTATCATCCTGCGCATAGTGGTCGGTGACACCGGAGACGCGGCAGTGAACATCGGCTCCGCCCAGATCCTCGGCGGTGACCACCTCGCCGGTGGCCGCTTTCACCAGCGGCGGGCCGCCGATGAAAATGGTCCCCTGCTTGCGGACAATGACGGTTTCATCGGACATGGCGGGAAGGTACGCACCGCCCGCCGTGCAGGAACCGAGCACGACCGAAATCTGCGGAATCCCCTTGGATGACATACGGGCCTGATTATAAAAAATCCGCCCGAAATGGTCCTTATCGGGGAAAACGCCTGATTGCAGCGGCAGATAAATGCCGCCGGAATCGACCAGATAGACACAGGGAAGGTTGTTTTCCTCGGCGATTTGCTGGGCGCGGCCATGTTTGAGGATGGTGATGGGATAATACGTTCCTCCTTTGACGGTGGCATCGTTGGCGATCACCATCACCTCGCGGCCGTGCACGATACCGATGCCGGTGATAATTCCGGAAGCGGGAGCATCGTTATCGTACATATCATAGGCGGCCATAGTGGAAAGTTCGAGAAAGGGAGTGTTTTTGTCGAAGAGGAGGCCGACGCGGTCGCGGGTGAGGAGTTTGCCCCGTTCCAGATGCACTTTGCGGGCTTTCTCCGTGCCTCCCTGCTTGATTCGCTCCAGCCGTTCTTTGAGAATGAGATGCTGTTCTTTGTTCTTCTGGAAATTCTCTTTATAAGCGGCGGAAGCGGTGTCTATTTTTGTTTCTATTCTGTACATTTGTACCCCATCCCGGAAAAGTTAGGATAACCAAGTATCGGCAGGGATGATTTGCATCATCCCTGCTTTCCAGCTGCCTTTCATTAGTACCACTTAGGTACAAATTTATAACCGTAGCTCAGGACACCCTGATGACCGTCGGTCTGGACGCGCCGGAACTCGATCCGGATTTCCGTTCCGACAGCCAGCTTGTCCACGTCACAGTCGGTGATCTGGGCCAGGAGTTTCACCCCGTTGATCAGCTCGGCGATGCCGATGGCGTACGGGGCCTGATCGACAAACTGCGAGGGGGCGACCAGGATAACACTGAAAGTGATCAGTTTTCCTGTATCGGGCAGAGTTACTTTCTCGAATTCGCGATGGCCGCAGACCGGGCAAATCAGACGGTATGGGAAAACAATCTTGCCGCATTTCTTGCATTTGCCGGCCTCAAGCCGGTAACGATGCGGGTATTCTCTATGCGAACGTGCAGGAAACATCAGGCCACCTCCAATATATGCACCAAGGTTGAACCGCCGGAACCGCCCATGTTCTGGGTCATACCGATTTTCGGGCGCTTCTTGAGCTGGCGGCCGTTTTCGGCCGTGCCGCGAAGTTGTTTGACCACTTCGATCACCTGCGCGACGCCGGTAGCGCCGACCGGATGACCTTTGGATTTGAGACCGCCGGAAGTATTAATCGGGAGTGACCCTTCGAGGCCGGTCTCCCCTTTCACGGCTGCCTCGCCGCCCTTGCCGGGGGCGAAAATGCCGAGCGATTCGGTGACAACTATTTCGGCGATGGTAAAGCAATCGTGCACCTCGGCGAAATTGATATCCTTGATGCTCTTGCCGGCCATTTTCAGCGCTTTTTCGGCGGCAACGGTGGTAGACAGAAGCGTCGTCATATCATCGCGCGAATGAAGGGCGATAGAATCGGTGGCATGACCGGAACCGATGATTTTGATTATCGGCTTGCCCAGTTTCTTCGCAATATCGACCGTGGTCAAAATTACAGCGGCGGCACCATCGGTAATCGGCGAGCAATCCATAATTCTCAGAGGACTGGCGACCATAACCGATCCCTCGACCTCCTCACGGGTAGTCTTGAAGGGGTACTGGGCGAATGGGTTCATCGAGCCGTTGAAATGATTCTTTACGGCGACGGCCGAAAGCATTTCACGGGTGGTCCCATATTTCTGCATATGGGCTGTTGCCATCAGAGCGTAAAGTCCGGGGAAAGTGGCGCCATGGAACACTTCATATTCCTGGTCGGCTGCCGTAGCCAGCGCATAAGTAGCGCCATCACCCGAAACATCAGTCATTTTTTCCACGCCGCCGGCCAGAACGATATCAGAAAAACCGGAGGCAACCTCGATAAAAGCGGTGCGGAAAGCCAGCCCGCCGGAGGCACAGGCCGATTCGACCCGGGTGGCGGGAAGGTTTTTATATCCCAAATAATCGGCCAGGAGAGAACCGAGATGCTCCTGTCCGACAAAGAGGCCGCCGGTCATGCAACCGACGGTCATGGAATCGAGGTGATCGACACCGGCGTCATCAATGGCCGCCAGAGCCGCCTCGACAAATATATCCCGAAGCGATTTTTCCCAGAGCTCGCCCCATTTGTTCATCCCTACGCCTATAACTGCTACATCTCTCATCGTGAGTCACCTCCTAATCATTCTTCAGGATTTTATGCCGGAATTTGGCATAGGTTCCATAGTCGACAAAGAACAGTTTATCATCGAGGTGCTTTCTGTTTCGAACCGCCTTATCGCGGGCCTAATTTATGCGATCGGTTACTTTCCAGACAAACCCGTCGGAGCCGGCGCCGGAACCATAAGAGACCATCATAATCATATCGCCCGGCTTGGCAATATCCAAAGTAGCGGTCAGGCCAATGGGGGAAGCACCGGAATAGGTGTTGCCGAGAGTGGGCGTTAGCAGGCCCGGCTCGAACTGTTCTTTGGTGAATCCGAGCATTTTGCCGACCCTTACGGGGAATTTGCCGTTCGGCTGATGAAAGACGACATAATTGAAGTCGGTCGGTTTCATGCCGGCTTTTTTCATCAGACCGTTGGCGCAGCCGAGGCTGTGTTTGAAATAGGCCGGGTCGCCGGTAAAGCGGCCGCCATGCTGGGGATAGAATTGGTATTCGCGGCGCCAAAAATCAGGGGTATCGGTCATATAGGAATAGGTTTCGATCACCTCGGCAATGACATTTTCGGCACCCATGATAAAAGAGGCGGCGCCGGCAGAGGCGGAATATTCCAGCGCATCACCGGGCGCGCCCTGGGAGGTATCGGCGCCGATGGCGAGGCCATATTTGATATAGCCGGATTTGACCAGCCCCAGGCAGACAAACATCGCCTCAGAGCCGGCCTTGCAGGCAAACTCAAAATCGGCGCAATGAATTTCCGGAGTAGCGCCGATAGCCTCGGCAACGATGGTGCCGGAGGGCTTCACCGCATACGGTTTAGATTCGGAGCCGATATAAATGGCGCCTATTTCGGCCGGGTTGATATTCCCGGCCCTTTTCAGAGCATTCTTGGTCGCTTCGACCGCCAGAGTAATAGAATCCATGTCCGGCGGTGGGACCGATTTCTGGGTCAGCATCAATCCTTTTTTGTAGCTGGGAGCATCGGCCCCCCAGACCTTGGCGATTTCCTCGACCCGGATTCGGTGTCTTGGGATATGAGCTCCATACCCGACAATACCTACCATAAGATTTCCTCGCTGTATAAGTTAATAATTCTCATATTCGAATGTCCTTGCGGGGTTTTCCCCGTCTAAAAGATAAATAATATAAGCGATTGCCGCTGATTGGCAAGGGGTTTTGGCGGGATATTTTTAAGGCGGCGACCGGAAAATCTGTTGCGTTTTGTGCGGGGAAACATTAATATATTGTTTCTAAATATCATGGGTGATAATGTGATTTACGCTTATTTCCTAAATTGGGGCCGTCTGGTGTACGTAGCCCCATGAATGGCCTATAAGAAGGAGGTCTTCGTGTTGATCCGTATAATACACGTGCGTAAATGGCTGAGTCGGCATCAAGAGACTGAAGGAACTGGCTTTACTGCTCCTGCGGTGCGATATTCGGGGGCGGCTTATACCGGCAGAAATCAAGAAGCCCGCATCTTATGGGGATCAATCTAATTATTGTTAGGCATCGACCATCATGTTTACAAGGAGATACAAGAAAACAAATAAAGTGTCCATCCGGCCGTTTTGTTTAACAAATGCGGCACGCATGAATTCATAAAATCCTTAGATAACAAGGAGCATGTATGTTAGAATTTAAACACGACTGGAAACAGTGGCAGCAGATCCCATTTAACGAGAAACGCATCGAAAGAATACTCTTAAATCCGGAGCAATGGAGGATGCCTGGCCCTCTTAAGAAAGCGATTAAGGACAGAAATCAAACAGTTTATGTCATTTCTGGGGTCCACAGAGACGGAGCGCCAGGGACATCTCGTGTAGACCCACAACCACATATAACCCTTTCATATAATAATCAGACATATCATGTCCGGCTCACTCTTGATGGCGGAATCTTAGAGGTCACCACTTGATAACGCGTGACATGTTACAGTCGTAGGACGCGGTTAGAAACGAACGGTACCATCTTGCATCCAAAGGTGTGGTTCACAAGCTCAGCACATCCTACTATAATTTGTGACATGCTCGAACGAACATGCCCAACCCTTCACTCCAGCGGACATTGCTAACGCTCCACCGCTGAGCTCTACCGTTACAACCTCACCGGACCTGAAGGCGTAGGGTTCCTGATCCAGCATGTCACAACGACGGTGACTCTATCCACGTCAGAATGGGACCATAGCATTCCGCTTTCCGCAGCCGTACTTGTCTCCGCATGCTCAGCAAACCGATATCAGACCGCAAACGAGATTCATCAGCATCCCGATAGGCATCGAGGGGCCTATTGCAGTTTTCACCTTCGCGACAGAATCGGTCGGAAACGACATTATAAAATATCCCCCTTTTCCGTTGCCAAATATTATCTTAGATTTTATGGGAATAAGAGTGATTCCAATTCTCTCGTTTATTCTGATCGCTGTAGGCATATATTCGGCGTTTAGCCAGGAGCCGGACAGCAGTAATAGTATTTATTATGCCGGGCAGACCTTTGTAAGCCGGATCACCGCCCCGAAAGGTTGGGTCATTGATCTTGAGAACGCTCAAGCTGACGGGCGCTCGGCCGCCTGTTATCCAACGGGGCAGAAATACTATGATTACGACCGCATTGTCTATATCTGGATTTTCAAAAGAGACTCGCTCTCATTTCGAGAGTTTCTTACGGCTGATTCGGCAAGGTACTTAAAGAAATATCCCGGAGTAGCCTTTAGAAAGAAGGATTCTTTGGTACTTGCTGAAGACAGGAAAATATGCTTTATGGAAACCGTCGATCCCGGAGGGAAATCCAATATCGCGACGGTGGCATATGCTGACGCCGGGACGGAGACGATTGTCTTTGAACTCAATATAACCAGACCGGTGCTTTTTGCCGAGACCGAGTCGGTATTCATACAGATGCTCAAGAAATTCTCCCAGACAAGAAGAGAGGAATGATTCTGCCTCAAATAGGGGAGCAACGCAAATTCCTATACCATATCATGTCGGTACTATGCTGAAATCAGACCGTCATCCTGTTTCAGCAGGGCCGCCAGAAGATGCACCGGCATCACCTGCGGGTGCGACTCCGACTGGGCCAGTTGCTTGGCATAGGTAAGGGCATCGGTCGAGCGTTGGGTCAGTTTATTCAAATCCATATTCATTCACCTTAGCATTCTTGAACTATCTCTAAAATCATAGTAACATCTATTCCCCGGTGATGTCGCCTGCTGTGTTTAAAAGAGAAAGCCGCAGGTGTAATCCGCCGACTACATCGTCTTGGCCAACTCTTCCAGCAACTCTTTCTGGCGCGGGGTGAGATCTTTCGGAACATCGATGTTTACCTCTACATACTGGTCACCCTGAGTGCCGTCTACCGCCAACCCCTGCCCTTTCAGACGAAGCAATGTCCCATGTTTCGTTCCCGGCGGGATCGAAAGGTTAACCTCTTTAGTCAGGGTCTTAACCGTCACTTTGCACCCCAGCACCGCCTGCGGGAAACTTATCTGCACTTTCGTGTAGATATCATTCCCTTTCCGCTCGAACTGCTGATTTTTTTTCACATTCACGGTAATAATCAAGTCTCCATTGGGGCCGCCGTGCGAGCCGGGATACCCCTGCCCGCGAAGACGCACCTTGCCGCCGCTTTCAATGCCGGCGGGAATATTCACTGCAATTTTACGTTTCGCTTTCACTTGTCCGGAGCCGCCGCAAGTGTGGCATGGTTTTCCGGGAAGAGCGCCTTTGCCCAGACATTTCGGGCAGGGACGCGAAACGGCGTAAGCGCCCTGCGAATAACTGACCGTACCCCGCCCGCCGCACTGCGGGCAGGTGCTTTTACCGCTCCCCGGATCAGCGCCGGTCCCGCCACAAACCTGACAGCTTTCTGGTTTATTCAGAGTGATGGTTTTCTTCGTCCCCGAGATCGACTCCTCGAAAGTAATATCAAGACTCAGGCCGAGATCATTGCCGCGCGCCGGTGCATCTCTTCTTCGGCCTGACTGCTGAAAGATATTATCATCACCGAAGATGGAGCTGAAGATATCGGCAAAAGAACCGAATCCGCCTCCCTCGGTGCGAAACATATTCTCAAACTGGGAAGTATCAAAACCGCCCGACTGCGCCTGCCGCGGATCGAATCCGCCATACCGACGCATCATATCATACTGCTGGCGTTTCTGCTGGTCGCCGAGAACATCATATGCTTCGGAAATCTCTTTGAAACGGTTCTCGGCATTCTTATCGCCTTTATTTCGGTCGGGATGATGCTGCTTGGCCAGCTTCCGGAAGGCCTTTTTTATCTCTTCCTGAGAGGCATTTTCCGGGACGCCTAATACGTTGTAAAAATCTCGCGCCATTAACGAATCACGTCTGCCTTTCCTGGAGAATATGCGACCTTCTACTTTACGATATTCTAAATCCTTTGTCAATTATTGTCAGGACTGATTGAAAGAGGTCAATGATCATTGCGAGTTCCGTTCCGGGGAGACGGAATGGGCGAAATCATCCCGATTTCGCCTCGGTGCGAAAACGGGATTGCTTTGCGGGCCTCTGCCTCCGGCAGAGGCCTCTCGCAATGACCGCGCCAGATTTCCAAAAACCCTCTAGTTTACCACCTCAAAGTCGGCATCGACCGGGCTGCTGTCAGATTTCTTGTCATCGGCTGAGGTACTGGCCGAAGTATGTCCCGCATCCGATCCGGGAGGATTCTTCTGGTACATTTTCTCTGCAGCACTATGCCAGAGTTGATTCAAAGCTTCGACTGACGATTCCATTTCGGCCAGGTTGTCGCTCTTAAGCGCCTCCCTGACCCTGCTTATTCCCGCTTCTATTTTGGCTTTGTTATCAGGATCAATCTTATCCCCAAATTCTCTTAGGTTCTTCTCGGCCTGGAATATTGCGGCGTCGGCGTTGTTATGAACATCGACTTTGTGCCTTTTCTCTTTGTCTTCGGTCTCATGGCTCTTGGCATCGTTGACCATTTTCTGAATATCCGTCTCGGTAAGGCCGGAGGAGGCCTCGATTCTGACATTCTGCGACTTGCCGGTCGCCATATCTTTGGCGGTGACATTCAGAATACCGTTGGCGTCGATATCGAAAGTGACTTCAATCTGCGGGATGCCGCGAGGCGCCGGCGGGATACCATCAAGTATGAATTTGCCGATGGTCTTGTTATCGATTGCCATCTCTCGCTCCCCCTGAAGAACATGGATATCCACAGCGGTCTGACTGTCGGCGGCGGTAGAGAAAACCTGCGACTTACGCGTTGGAATGGTTGTGTTACGTTCAATCAGTCGGGTCGTTACTCCGCCAAGAGTCTCGATACCCAGCGAAAGAGGAGTAACATCGAGAAGCAGGACATCTTTCACGTCGCCCACCAGAACACCGCCCTGTATGGCGGCACCGACGGCAACTACCTCATCGGGGTTGACACTCCGGTTCGGCTCCCGGCCGAAAAGTTTTCGCACCAGGTCGATGACCTTTGGCATGCGAGTCATGCCGCCGACCATAACGACCTCATTGATATCCGAGAATTGCAGCTTTGCATCGGCAACGGCCTTGCGGCACGGTTCAAGCGTGCGGTCGAGAAGATCCTCGACCAACTGCTCAAATTTGGCTCTGGTGAGACTCAGGTTGAGATGCCGGGGGCCGCTGCTGTCGGCGGTAACGAAAGGCAGATTTATATTGGTTTCCATGGTGGAAGAAAGTTCAATCTTGGCCTTCTCGGCCGCCTCTTTCAGGCGCTGAAGGGCCATTGGGTCGCGGGACAGATCAATTCCGTCCGTTTTCTTGAATTCCGTTATCAGCCAGTCGATAACTCTCTTGTCAAAATCATCTCCCCCTAAATGGGTGTCACCGTTAGTGGAAAGAACCTCGTACACCCCTTCGGAGAGTTCAAGGACAGAGATATCGAAAGTCCCGCCGCCAAGATCATAGACGGCGATTTTGCCGACTTTCTTCTTATCCAGACCGTACGCCAAAGCCGCGGCGGTCGGTTCATTGATTATTCGTTTTACATCTAGTCCGGCGATCCTCCCGGCATCTTTGGTCGCCTGACGCTGCCGGTCGTTGAAATAAGCCGGCACAGTGATTACAGCTTCGGTCACCTTCTGACCGAGGTAATCCTCGGCCGTCTTCTTCATCTTGGTGAGGACCATGGCCGAAATTTCCGGCGGGGCATATTGTCGGCCGCTCATCTCGATTACGGCATCGCTGTTATCATTAGCGATCACCTTGTAGGGGAAGTTTTTGACCTCCTCCCGAACCTCATCATATTTTCTTCCCATAAACCGCTTGACAGAGAAGATCGTATTGAGAGGATTAGTGACCGCTTGTCTTTTGGCGATCTGACCGGTCAGGCGCTCCCCATTCTTGTCGATGGCCACCACGGAGGGTGTCGTCCGGGTTCCCTCTGAATTGGCAATTACCACCGGGTCATTTCCCTCAATGACCGCCACACAGGAGTTGGTGGTACCCAAATCTATTCCGATTATTTTCCCCATTTTAGTTTCATCCTTTCTTACCTTGTGTCGAATAAAAACGGGCGAATCTGCCGACCCGCCCGTTCACCGATTGCCAACTACCCGATCTGACGCAAACTTAATTTACGGCAACTTTGATTTCTTTCGGTTTGGCTTTCTCCGTTTTGGGCAGAGTAATGGTCAATAGCCCATTCTTATAATCTGCGCCGATCTTCTCCACGTCCAGATGGTCGGGAAGCGTGAATGAACGGGAGAAGGTGCCGGTAATGAGTTCCGTTCGAATGGAACTGGATTCCTTGTTCTCGGTCGCGGCTTTCCGCTCGCCGGAAATAGTCAGCACGCCGTCTTCGACAAAGACCCTGACCTCATCCTTCTCCATCCCGGGGATTTCCACGACGACGGTCATATTTTCCTTGTCTTCCGTGATGTCGACGCGGGGAACAAAGGCCTGATTATTCAGGGAACGGACTGACGGAAAATTGAAGAACGAATCAAAGACTGAATCGAAATCTCTGCCGCATCTGGCAAAGGCTCTGTCCGGATTGTAACGCACGAGTGTCATTTTAATTAACCTCCAACTTTATTTTGTTTTTGTTTCTATTTTCATCTTCTGAATTAGTATATAACAAGCCCTGTGCCAATATTCGTATTGGCATATCATTCAATCACTTATGAATTAACTTATGAAATCAGACAAATATCGACCGCCAATATGGCATATTCATAGAGCCATATTGACATATTAATTGCCGAAATGACAGGATTGACAGACTATTTATCTTGACGATTCAGAATGTCTTCGGCTGCCTTGCTCAATCGCGAGCCGCCAAAGAAGATTTTTTGAGAGGCTGAGAGCGATTCGCTAAATTCTTTTATTTTATCGAGCGATTCCTTATCCCCTATTTTCCCCAGGGCCTTTATCGTCGCCAGCCGCAGCTCATCCCGTGAGGATCGATTCGAGGCAAGCTCGGACTGCAGTTGGGAATCAGTCAGGAGCCCGGTCAGGAACTTTCTGGCCTCTTCGCCGCCCAATCTACCTATGGTATTGATGATCTGTCCGGCCTCGGATTTGTGTTTGTGGCATAAGTCAATCAGTTCGGGGGCAATTTCGGCCTGCCCGATTAATCCGATGGCAATGATGGCGGTCTCTCTGATTTCCGGGTCGAGATCATCGGCCAGGATCAAGAGAAGGTCGGCAGCCTGCTCGCCGCCGATTTTTTCCAGAGCCCCTATGATGGCCCGGCGAATGCGCGTGTCCGGATCGGTCAACCGCTGCCGCAGCGGTTTGCAGCCCTCCGGATCCTGGAGAGCGCCGAGGACAAAAATGGAATTGCGGATGACGTACCATCTGGCATCCGGCAGTTCCCGACGGTTGGCTTCCCGCTCGAAATTGGAATTGTCTTCCATTATTCTGGTAAAGACATTCAGTGAAGATTTCCCCAGTTCGGAGAGAATTTTGAGAGCATATTGCCGGACCTGGCGCGATTCATGTGAGATAATCGAAGCGAGGGCCAGGGCCACCTCCTCGGAACCGATCGTAACCAGGATATTTTTTATATGCTGGAAATCAACATGTCGCCCCTCGACCAGTTCCCACACCAATTGGTTGATGACCTTGGCCGGTGCGCAGGAGTCGTCCAAAATGCTCCTGGAAATCCCCGGTCGAGAATTCGGCATGTCCGGAGTTAAAGGCGCTTTGCAGAAACTGATCGATTTTCTCCAGAGATTCAATTTTTATGGCACTGGCCGCGGGCAGAATTTCGGAATAGCTGTCGCGGGGAACGCCGGTCCCGGAGAGTGCATCGCCAAGGCGGCTGATTATCTCTTCCCGCTCGGGATGATAGTTCAGAGCGTTAATCAGGTTTCGGGCTTTTTCGGCCTCGGCCCGGCGCTCGCTATCGTCATTACAGGCAAGAGATTTTCCGGTTCGGTCGGTCAGAAGCTCGGCCAGCACCGCCGCATCCATCGAAGCAATTTTCTCGGGAATCAGGTGTCCGGCCAGCTTCGGATAGTAGTCATGGTCGAAGCGAAAGAGGTACTGGTCGGGGGAAAGATTTTCATTTACCAGCATATCGGCCAGTTTTTCGAAGTCGCCCCCAATAATAGTACCGAGGATGCTCCGCACGGAAAAATCGGCGACTATATCGCCCTGGAATTTTTGACCTTTTTCGAACAGATTGTCGCCGGCCGGGTTGTTAATCAGGATGGCGCTTATTTTATGCTTTTCCAGGTGCGAAGACATAAGATTCTGATAATCGGTAGTGGGGAGTCGCTTGACAAATCTTTCAAGAAATAAACTCAGATTGGTGACGGAGATACCATATTCAAAGAGGATATCACGAATATCCAGAGTCTGCATATAATCCATAATCTGGTCGGCAAAAATCGAGGACTTGAGTCGGATATTAAGGGCGTACAGGTGTCCGCCCAAGAGATGGAGGTTGAAATACCGCTTGAACCGGAAGATCTTCTCCATCAAAATTGGCGGCGATATAGAGTTCGCGGATTACCTCATGGGCCAACTCGCTGAGATTGGTATTGAGGTCGCTTTCAGTGTAACGATATTCCATCATATTAATCCTCAAAACATTGTATGGTACCATCATGCGCAGCCGCAAAGATTCGTTTTCCATCACTGATAAGCGGGAATCTGATTTCATGCTTCAGTTCGCGCTTCGACACCAGCAGCCCATTTTTCTTATCGAGGCAATAGACATTTTTATCGAGAGAGGCAAAGATCAGGTAATTGCCGACCACGATGGGAGAGGATAAAATGACGCCATTGGATTTGAACTCCCAGAGAGTCCGGCCATCGCTTTTATCCAGCGCCAGAAGTGTCCCCCCGCCGTCGCCGATAAAGACCATATTCTCATCAACCGCCGGGGAAGTCCAGACTGGCCATGGGAATTTACGTTGCCATTCCATCTCGCCGCTCTTCCTATCCAGGGCGAAGAGAATCCCGGTGGTTCCGGCCACATAGACCTTGTCATCAAGAGCCACCTTAGTGACCAACGGTTGTTTGAGGTCTATTTCAAGAATCATTTTCCCTGTCTCCGCATCATATCCTTTCAGTCGGCCGTTGTCAGTCGGGATATAGACTATTTCTTCATCGTAGCTTGGTCCGGCAATGGAACGGGCGCCGGACTGAGCCTGCCAGATAATCTTTCCATCCAGCCGGTTAAGGCAATAGACGGTTCCCGAATCGGCACAGACATACAGGCGGTTATCTATAATTATCGGCACACCGGTGACATCCTTTAAAGGAAGCGACCAGACTGTCCGCCGATTATATAAGTTGATGCAGAGGAATCGATTGCGATGCGGAGCCAGCCCCATATAGGCGAGAGAATCGAACAGCGTCAATCCGGTCTGAGCGGCAGTGCGGGTTTTAAGGCGGCCTTCTTTCCGACCGGTAAGCGAATTAAAGAAATGCAGGCGTCCTTTGCTGCCACTGAAAATCAGCCGACCGGCGCCCAGAGCGAGCGGGCCAATAGGGCCATCCTCGACTTTGCTCTCCCATTTTAGATTGAGTTGCCCTGAAAAAGGTGACTCTATGCTCCCCCGAGCCTGAACTGTATTGCGTTCAAATGGCCAGGGAGAAGGAGCAATTTCCTCGCCCCGCAGAAGCTGGAATTTTCGGCCGCATCCTGCCGTTAGCAGGATCGGTATCAGACAACCCAAAAAGATAAACTTC
>JAPLUR010000145.1 GCA_026397505.1 Candidatus Zixiibacteriota bacterium | reverse complement strand
GATGGAACCAACATGCCGCATCGGATGCGGGTACGTCCCCCTTCATTTGTCAATCTTTCGGCTCTGCCTAAAATGATTGAGGGAAGGCTGGTCGCCGACGTTATCGCCGCCATCGGCTCCATTGATATTGTACTGGGTGAGGTCGATCGATGATACTTAATGATACCTCCATTGCCGAAATCAAAAGACGGATGGCCCCTTACCCCCGGCGCAAGTCGGCCATCCTGCCCGCTCTCACCGTCGCTTATCGCCAGGTTGGTCATCTTAGCAATGAAATCTATAGGGAGATCTCGGACATTATCGAAGTCCCCTATATCGAGGTGGCCGAAGCCGCCAGCTTCTATACCATGTTTCCCAAAGAGCCAGTGGGGAAATATCTCATTCAGGTTTGCCATAATATCAGTTGCGCCCTTCTCGGCGCCGACAGTCTTATATCCTATCTTGAGGAAAAACTGAATATCAAAAAAGGGGAGACCACTTCGGACAACCTGTTTACCCTCGTATCGGTGGAATGTCTTGGCAGTTGCGCTTCCGCCCCCATGATGCAGATAAATGACAGTTACTATGAATTCCTGACCCGCGAAAAGGTGGATAAAATTCTTGCGGAGTTGAAACAGCAGGCCTGAGATGGAAAAGAAGATTCTTTTCAAATATATCGATGACCCCAATCAGATCAATATCGCCACCTATATTGACCATGGAGGGTACAAGGCCTGGGAGAAAGCGCTGCGCGGTATGACTCCGGCTCAGTTGATTGATGAAGTCAAGAAATCGGGTTTGCGCGGGCGCGGCGGCGCCGGTTTTCCGGCCGGACTGAAATGGAGCTTTGTCCCGAAAGACAGCCCCAAACCGCGCTATCTCATCTGTAACGCCGATGAATCGGAGCCCGGTACCTGCAAGGACCGGGTGCTTCTGGAGCATGACCCTCACGCCGTTATTGAAGGCATGGCCATCGCTGCCTATGCTATCGGTAGTCATCTGGCTTTCTGTTATGTCCGGGGCGAGTTCGCCCATCCCGCCTCAGTGATGGAAAGAGCCATCGAAGAGGCTTACCGCAAAGGCATGCTGGGCAAAAATATTTTCGGAACCGGATACGACCTTGATATGGCAGTGCATACCGGCGGTGGTGCATATATTTGCGGCGAGGAAACAGCGCTGCTCAATTCCCTCGAGGGAGAACGCGGCATGTCGCGCATTCGCCCTCCTTTCCCAGCCATCGAAGGATTGTACTCCTGCCCCACTGTCGTCAATAATGTCGAAACTCTGGCGTCCGTGCCGCCCATAATTAATAATGGCGCCGATTGGTATGCCTCCATGGGGACCGAAAAATCCAAAGGAACAAAAATTTTCTCTCTATCCGGTCACGTCAAGCGACCCGGCAATTATGAAGTCGTGCTGGGAACCCCTCTTTCATTCCTCGTCAATGACCTTGGCGGCGGTATGCTTGACGGGCATAAATTGAAAGCCGTCATTCCCGGCGGTTCGTCGACACCATTCCTGAAACCGGAGCAGATCGATACCCCGCTCGATTACGAATCACTGGCGGCAGCGGGATCGATGCTCGGCTCCGGCGGCGTCATCGTCATTGATGACCGCACCTGCATGGTTTGGGTGATTGAACGGCTGATACATTTTTATAAACACGAATCATGTGGCAAGTGTACGCCCTGCCGTGAGGGAACCGGCTGGCTGGAACAGATAATATCACGGATTGAACAGGGCGAGGGCAAACCGGGTGATCTCGAGAAAATTGATTCCATTTGCGATAATATCCTCGGAAGAACGATCTGCCCGCTGGGTGATGCCGCCGTGATGCCGATACAATCGGCGCTGAAACTGTTCCGAGATGAATTTCAATATCACATTGACAACAAGAAGTGTCTGGTGAAATCGGAGTTTGAATTTAAATAATGACTGATAACGGTAACAACATAACCCTGACTATCAACGGGCGCCAAATTACGGTCCCGAAAGGTACCACCGTGCTGGAGGCCGCCAAAATGAACGGGATCGAAATCCCGACTTTCTGCTGGCATCCCAAATTGAAACCGGTCGGTGCTTGCCGTATTTGCTATGTCGAAATCGAAAAAATGCCCAAGCTCCAGGTTTCCTGCGCCACCGAGGCTCTTCCGGGGATGGTCGTCTATACTGAAACCGAGAAAGTCAAACAGGGGAGAAGAGCGGTACTTGAATTCATTTTGCTGAATCATCCTCTTGACTGCCCCACCTGCGATAAGGGGGGCGAATGTGACCTGCAGGATAACACCTTTGCCCATGGCATCGACGACTCCCGCTTCGATTTCGATAAATACCGTTTTATCCGTGACCGGAAAGCGACTTTCGATGATTATCGCATAGGGCCGGAAATCATCCGCAATCAGAACCGCTGCATTCTTTGCTATAAATGTGTCAGGGCCAACAAGGAAATGTTCGGCGAATACGACCTTGGTGCCTTCCAAAGAGGCAATATTACCGAAATTGATGCGGCGCCGGGGGAAAAGGTTGATTCTATTTACTCCGGCAATCTGGTCGAGATATGCCCGGTCGGCGCCCTGACCAATTCAGATTGGCGTTATAAGATTAGAGTCTGGAAAACGCAGAAAATAAAATCTATCTGCTCCTATTGCGCCGATGGATGCAACCTCACCCTGTGGAAAGAACGCAGCCACATCTATCGCGCCACCTCGCGCCGCAACGATGCTATCGACGAAGGATGGCTCTGCGACATCGGCCGCTACGACTATCAGATTGCCAACAGCGAGAATCGCCTGACCACGCCGCTCATCAAAAAGGGCGATAAGCAGGTTCCGGCTTCCTGGGATGAGGCAATCGGTTTAATTGCCCGAAAATTCAAAGAGATAAAAGATAAAAAAGGCGGCGTCTGTATCGGCGGGCTGGTTTCCGCCAATCTCGATTCGGCGTCGATGTATGCCTTCTCCAAATTCTTCCGCACCGTTCTCCGCTCAAATAATGTCGACTATCGTACTGATTATAAAATGCTGCCTGAAAAAGGCGGTGATCTTTACTCCGAAATGGCGTCCCGCCCGTTTTCCATCGCCGGTATCGAAAAATCCGACCTGATTATCGTCGTCGGCTCGAATCTGATAAAAGAGCATCCCATCGTCAACCTCCGGGTGCGAAAAGCAGTCACACAAATGAGTGCGCAGCTCTTCACCCTCAATCCCTTTGCAACCAGGTCGAGTGATATTTCGCTTGATGAGATGGTACACACGCCGGGAACGCTTGAGGCGCTAATTAACGGCGTCTGTCTGAGTCTGGTTGATAAAGGATTGACCGCACCGGGAATCAATACGACTGGTTATTCGAAATTAATCGAATCCGATTCTCTCAGCAAAATCGCCCGGCAGACCGGAGTGTCGGAGGAGAGGATAAATTCTCTTGCCTCGGCCATTGCCCGCGCCCGCAAAATTACCATAATCGGCGGCGAATTGATTGCCATTACTCCTGCGCGCGATGCGATCACGGCGGCCATTCATAATCTGGCCCTTCTCAGCGGCATCTATGACAAGGGGCAGGTCGCTTTCCTGGCCCGGTCGGCCAACAGCCGCGGCGCCGGTAGACTCGGATTGGTGCCATTCCTCCCGGAGAACAAGATCGCAATGCTGAAACAGCTTTGGGGGAATTATCCGGAAAGCGAGGGGCTGGCCGCCGACCGGATGATATTAGCCGCAAAACGAGAAGAGATCGATTCCCTGTTTGTCATTGGCGTGAATCCTTTGGCTGCATATCCTGACGGCCAATTCATTAAGGAAGGTCTGGAGAAACTCGATTTTCTGGTCGTGGCGGATCTCTTTGAATCCAATTCCACCGAAATAGCCGATGTCGTTCTGCCCCTCTCGAGTTGGGCCGAATATAACGGGCATTTTGTGAATCTTGAGGGAACCATTCAAGCATTTGAAGCGGCCATGAAGCCGGTGGCAAATTCCCTTCCGGCCTTTGAGATCATAAACAAAATCGCCGCCGGCATGAAAGAAACAATATTCGGTACTATCGATCAATTGCACCGTGAAACATTAGACTTATTGGAAACTGATTCGGCGTCCCGTCGCGAGAATAAGCTCCTTGAGGTTCGTTATGCCGAGGAACCGCCGCATCCGGAATACCCATGGCCGCTTTTTGTTCTTGACGATCTGCATCACTTCGGCCATCTTACCGAAAAATCCCCATCGCTGGCCGCTTTCTGCAATGAGGCATATATCGAGATTTCACCCTCTTTGGCCGAACGGCTTGAACTGGAGAATGGAACCATAGTGCGGGTGGAATCAGAGGTCGGCAAGGTGATCCTGCCGGTCAGGATTTCCGAGCATATTGATAGCGATGTCGTCCTGCTGAGTGGAAATTTCGCCGCCATGCCGGTTAATGTCCTGCAGATGCGCAAGAGAAGAATCGACCGTGTCAAATTGACAAAGGTGGAGGAAGCATAAGCATGCTCACTTTCGCCATAATTTCGGCTCTGAAAGTCACCGTAGTGATAATTGCCGTCCTTACCGGTTGCGCTTATGCCACTTGGCTGGAGCGAAAACTGGTCGGCCGTTTTCAGCACCGTATCGGCCCCAATATGGCCGGCCCGTTCGGACTTCTGCAACCGATTGCCGACGGCATAAAACTGATTTTTAAAGAGGATATTGTCCCGGACAACGCCGAGCGCATCACCTATGCCCTGGCCCCGATCGTCATGTTTATTCCCGCTCTCCTTTCTTATGCGGTCGTACCTTTCGGCGACCAGGTGACCCTTTTCGGTTATCGGATCGATATGGTTATCTCGGATCTGAACATCGGTATCCTGTTTATTTTTGCCGTAACCTCTCTTGGCGTCTATGGCATTGTTATGGCCGGCTGGTCATCCGGTTCTAAATATTCGTTGCTTGGCGGGATACGTTCCTCGGCACAGATGCTATCATACGAAGTTGCTTATGGCCTGTCTATTATCTGCGTGCTGGTTATTGCCGGAACCCTCTCGCTCAAGGAACTGGTCGCCCAGCAGGAGCATTTCCTCGACTGGTTCATCTTCCGTCAGCCGGTCGGCTTTGTTCTCTATGCCATTTGCGCCGTGGCCGAAACCAATCGCGCTCCCTTTGACCTGGCCGAGGCCGAATCGGAACTGGTGGCCGGCTACCATACCGAGTACTCATCGCTGCGGTTTGCCATGTTCTTCATCGGAGAGTACGCCAATATGATCGCCGTTTCTTCGGTAGCCACAACTATATTCCTGGGTGGATGGCACGGACCGTTCCTTCCGCCGGTGGTCTGGTTCAGCATCAAAGTGTTTTTCTTTATGTCGGTCTATATCTGGCTGCGGGCCACGCTGCCGCGTCTGCGGTACGACCAACTGATGAATTTCGGATGGAAGGTTTTGTTTCCTCTGGCCCTTCTAAATGTTATGGTGACAGCCCTGGTTTTCAGGTTTTGAATTGAAATTGTATGGTTGATGTCATAAAAACAGTATTCATTGCGTTTCCGAAAGGGTTCTATACTACTCTCAAACACCTTTTCATGAAACCCGTGACTATTCAGTACCCCCGGGTCAAGAAACCGATGGCGCCGCGGTATCGAGGTCTGCATTATCTGGAAATCTACGAGGATGGCACCGAGCGCTGCGTTTGCTGTGGCCTTTGTGCCGCTGCCTGTCCCGCCGATGCCATCTATATGGAGGGGGCGGAAAAGGAAAAAAGCGAAAGATACGCCAAAATCTATGAAATCAATCTATTGAGATGTATTTTCTGCGGATTCTGCGAGGAGGCCTGCCCGGAGGAGGCAATATTTCTCGGCCATGAATATGAGTTTTCTAATGACAATCGCGACTCCTTTATATTTACTAAGGAACAGATGCTGACCAATCGTCCGGTAAAGGAGAAACCTTTTAAACGGATTATTCGCCGGGTGCGAAGGATATTTTAGTAAGATGATGGAACTGATAATTTTCTATTTTGCGGCTGTCGCTGCTGTGGGAGGAGCGCTGATGATGATTCTTCAGCGCAACCCGGTTGCTTCGGTTCTGTACCTGATTGTTTCACTGGTGGCATTGGCCGTCCTGTTTGTGCAGCTTAACGCCATATTTGTCGGCGCTCTCCTTATAATTGTCTATGCCGGCGCCATTCTGGTTCTTTTCCTCTTTGTCATCATGCTCCTGAATCTGCGCGGGGAGAAGTTCACCGAAAAGCGTCCCCGCATGGATAAGGCGACCCGGCTGATTCTGGCCGTTGTTTTCTTCGCGGAACTGGTCATCATTATCAAAGAGATGGCCTTCCCGCAGCGGATGAACAGCCTCATGGTGCAGGCCTCACCCGATTTCGGCACGGTCAGGCCGGTCGCGGAATTACTCTACACCAAATACATTTATCCTTTTGAATTGACTTCCATTTTGTTGCTGGTGGCCATCGTTGGCGCCGTAGTCATGGCCAGGAAAGATAAGAGCGAAAAGGAAGGGGACTCCTGATGGTTCCGATGCCGCATTATCTGATTGTCAGCGCCCTGCTGTTTGTCATCGGCGCGGCCGGCGTGATTCTGTCACGAAACCTGATCATCATGTTTATGTCGATTGAGGTGATGCTCAATGCCGCCAATCTGGCTATCATAGCTTTCTCCCGATTTCTGAACCTAATGGATGGTCATGTTTTTGTCTTTCTGATCATGGCTGTCGCCGCAGCCGAGGCGGCGGTGGGTCTGGCGATTATTATAACAATCTACCGCAATCGGAATTCGATCAATGCCGACCGGTTCAACTTGATGAAATGGTAAGGCAATCGTAGAATGAACGGATATCTCTATCTCATACCTCTCTTTCCGTTGATAGGATTCTTGTTGAATGGCCTGTTTATTGGTCGGCTCCACAAAAGAGTCATTTCCCTGATCGCCTGCGGTTCGGTCGGACTCTCTTTCCTTCTGGGCGTAAAATTCTTTTTTGATCTCCTTTCTCTGCCGGAAAATGCCCGAATCATTGGACAGGTGCTTTTCACCTGGATCTCCTCTGGTGAGTTCAATGTCAACATCGGTTTTCTTTTTGACCCGTTATCGGCTGTGATGGTACTGGTGGTCTCCGGAGTCGGATTCCTGATTCATCTCTACTCCATCGGATATATGCATGATGACAGCGGCTATGGCCGCTATTTCACCTATTTGAATCTGTTTGTCTTCTCTATGCTGACTTTGGTGCTGGCCGACAATTACCTCTTGATGTTCGTCGGCTGGGAGGGGGTGGGGTTGTGTAGTTACCTTCTTATCGGCTTCTGGTATGAGAAAAAATCTGCCGCCGACGCCGGCAAAAAAGCTTTCATCGTCAATCGCATCGGCGATTTTGGATTCCTGTTGGGGTTATTCATAATTTTCTGGCAGACCGGCTCACTTAATTTTGCGGCTGTCTTTGAAAAAGCGCCGGTGGTCTTTATGGCCGGCGGAGGACTCATTACGGCCGCCACTCTGCTCCTGTTCCTTGGCGCCGCCGGAAAATCGGCTCAGATACCGCTCTATGTCTGGTTGCCCGATGCTATGGAGGGCCCCACACCGGTCTCGGCCCTGATCCATGCCGCCACTATGGTGACCGCCGGCGTCTATATGATTGCGCGTTCCAATATTCTCTATACTCTCGCGCCGGTATCGCTGAGCGTTGTCGCCGTCGTCGGCATGGCCACCGCCCTCTTCGCGGCCACCATCGCTCTCGCCCAGAATGATATCAAAAGAGTGCTGGCTTATTCCACCATCAGCCAGTTGGGATATATGTTCACCGCCTGCGGCGTGGCCGCTTTCTCAGCCGGCATATTCCATCTCATGACCCATGCCTTTTTCAAAGCCCTTCTCTTCTTGGGCGCCGGCTCGGTGATCCATGCTTTATCCGGACAGCAGGATATGCGCCATATGGGCGGATTGAAACGGCACCTGCCCGCCACCTATCTCACCTTCCTGATCGCCACCCTTGCCATCGCCGGAATCCCCGGATTGTCGGGATTTTTCTCCAAAGATGAAATCCTCTGGAAAGCCTTCTCCTCCGATTACGGCTCCCCTTGGCTCTGGGCCGTCGGACTCTTTACCGCCATGCTGACCGCCTTCTATATGTTCCGGCTGGTCTTTCTTACCTTCTTCGGTGAGGAGCGTCTTGATCATCATGCTAAAGCACACCTGCACGAATCGCCCAAAATCATGACCGTGCCGCTGTCAATTCTGGCGGTCCTTTCCGTCATTGGTGGTTATATCGGCATTCCCTATGTCCTTGGCGGTAGCAATCAGTTTGAAAAATTCCTCGAGCCGGTGATGAGAGAGCATCCCGCAGCCGAATCAGCGCAGGCATTGTCCGCTTCGGTGCATAATGGCAATACCGAAATGATTCTTATGGTCGTTTCGGTGGCACTGAT
>JAPLUR010000144.1 GCA_026397505.1 Candidatus Zixiibacteriota bacterium | reverse complement strand
CCCCAGAATAAGGAGAACCCGGCGCCGGTCCTCCAGCGAAACGGCAGACTCAGGAATAAGCGATACCGACAGCGCCAGGGCGCCTTCAGTGTGGAAATTATCAACCAAATTGGGAAGGGAGATAACGCCTCCCCGTATCAGGTACTCTTTATCGATTCCGGTCAAACTGACGGCGGTTCGCTGCCCGGGGCTGGCGATATCCACCTGCTGATTGTGTGAATGGAGCGTGCGGATTTTGCCGTGACGCTTGGCCGGGAAAACCGCCACTTCCTGTCCCACTTTGAGCAAACCGTCGCGCAGGGTCCCGGTTGCCACGCCGCCCATTCCCGAGAGGACAAAAGAACGGTCAACATAAAGCCGCGGCCGGCCAATATCCTCCCGCTCCACTATTTTTTTGGCCAGGATTTCAATCTGGTCTCTTAATTCCTCAATCCCTTCGCCGGTCACGGACGATAATTTTACTAGGGGAGCGTTTTCCAGAAAGGTTCCTCGCAATTTATCTCTGAGGTCCTCCTCCACCAGATCGACCCAGCTTTTTTCCACGAGGTCGATTTTGGAGATGGCAACGATTCCGCATTTGATTCCCAGAAGCCGGGTAATCTGCAGATGTTCCTGACTCTGCGGCATCCAACCGTCATCGGCCGCCACGACCAGTATGACGGCATCAATGCCGCCGGCGCCGGCGATCATGTTACGGACAAATCTCTCATGACCGGGAACATCGACAATGCCGATTCTCTTTCCGCCTTCGGTATCATACCAGGCGAAGCCGAGGTCAATGGTCATGCCGCGCTGTTTTTCCTCGGGAAGGCGATCGGGGTCAATCCCGGTCAGACGAATAATGAGAGATGACTTGCCATGGTCAATATGTCCGGCTGTACCTATAACAAACATAACTTAAATTTGAGGGAGGAGATTTTTGATCAGTTCAACCAGGAGGATGGAATCGGTTTCATCAATAGCCTTCAGGTCGATCATGAAATGTTCTTCGGAAACCCGGCCAATAATGGGCGGATCGGTCGCTCTGAAGAGCGTCGCCAGTTTTTGGGGTGAGAGGCGGCTGCGAAAAACCAGCGCCACCGAAGGAAGCGCGACACCGGGCAGGGCGCCGCCGCCCATTTCTCCCCGTGAGCCTTCCAGAACTATCTTGTCTCCCGCCTCGACCTGTCTTAAAATCAGTCGGCCTCTTTCATACAATTCCGATTCCTTTACGGCGGCCAGACGCCAGAGCTTGATGTTTTCCTTCCATGTACCATCAAGGTAATATCCCAAAAGCTCTTCAACCGCCGAGAAAACGGTTTTATCCACCCGGAGGGCGCGATAGACAGGATTCCTCTTAACCCGGTCAATCAGATCTTTTTGACCGACAATCAGCCCGGCCTGCACACCACCTAAAAGTTTATCGCCGGAAAAACAGGTCAAAGCGGCGCCGCTGTGCACCGATGATTGCACGGTCGGCTCCCATTGTCCGGCGAATTCGGTTGTATCGATGAAAACTCCGCTGCCCAGATCGTTTATGACCGGGATAACGGAGCTATTGGCCAGTTCGACCAGTGCTTTCAGACCAACCTCGTCGGTAAAACCGCTGACGGCAAAATTACTCCGATGTACCTTAAGGATCAGGGCCGGCTTTTCCTGAAGAGCGGTATGGTAGTCTTCAAGAGTGGTGACATTGGTTGTGCCAATTTCCAATAATCGCGCGCCGGATTTTCTGATAATATCGGGAATGCGGAAGCCGCCGCCGATCTGCACCATTTCCCCCCGCGAGATAACCACTTTTTTTCGGTCGGCAAGAGTATTCAATATCAGAAACAGCGCCGCGGCATTGTTATTGACAACAGTGCCTGCCTCGGATTCCGAGAGTAACGCCAGATATTTCTCGGCCAGTTCGCCTCTTTTCCCCCGTCTGCCGGAGTTTACGTCATACTCGAGATTTCCATAACCGGTGAGATGGCTTTTGATATTCTCAAAAAGCTGTTCCGAAAGGGGGGCTCGTCCCAGGTTGGTGTGAACCAGGATGCCGGTACCGTTGATGACGCGAGCAATTTTCTTTCGAAGGGTGCGTTCAAGTTCCCCGGTGATTTCGCGCTGTAAATCGGAATAGGAGATTCCCGAAGTCTCGCTTTTGAGTCTACTTTTCACCGTTTCCACCGCGCTTCTGATTATCTCTATGAGCAGGGGGCGGGGAAACGAAGCTGATTTCGCCGCGATGATTTCATCGGAGGCAATAATCTCTACGGAAGGGATAGCGCGGTTAGTTTTAATAGAGAAGTCTTTCATATTACAGCCTGTATAAAATTGTACTCAGCACCCGTCCGACCGCCCGCAGTGATTCTGAAGAGCATTTATCAGGAGTGTCCTGAGTGGTATGCCAGTACGGATAAATGAAATCTATGATTACGGCGGCGGGAAGATCAATGGTCATAAAGGAAAGATGGTCATCCTGCACGCCATAACCCACGGAATCGATGAAATGGTTCTCTTTCAATTCGGCCGCAGTACGCCAGATCAAATCGGTCACCTTTGGGGAGTACTTGTTGGAGAATTCCTCTCTATATACGGTCAGATCCTTATCCCCAATCATATCGACCAGAATGGCAAATTGATATTTTCCTTTGATATTCCGGCTCAGCATCGCTTTGGCGCCCAGAAAATACTCATTGAGGTCCCCCGGATACCCCCAGTCTTCTCCGTCAAGCAGGACAATATCAAGATTGACACGTGTTTTTTGGGTGGCCAGAAGATTGCCGAGTTCCATAAGCACGGCCACTCCCGAAGCACCATCATTGGCTCCCGGAATAGCCTGATTTCTTCTGGTCGTATCCGGGTCATACTCCGCACGCGGGCGGCTGTCATAATGGGCCGCCAGGAGATAATTATCTTTCGGGCCGGCGGCCGAGCCGGTGAAACGCACTAGAATATTGCACATCGAAACAGCTTTACCGGTTGTCTTATCATTATGGATAAATGGCAGGGTGTCTACCGCGCCCCCCAGATTGCGGAAGAAATCAACCAGATAACGTCGGCAATCAGCCGAGGCGATACTGCCCGGAACCCGGGGTCCGAAAGAAACCTGCCTGACCAGGCATTCCAAGGCACGACTGCCGTCGAATTCCGGGGCTGGTGTTTGATTCCCAGATGAAGCACAGGATAGAAATATCAAAGCAACGGCCAGCCCGGCTGTCAATAGACGCAATAAAACCGATAAGCGGGTCATATTGAACTAAGGAAAGGAAGCGGTCAGGAAATGTCAACGAAATATTTTAGAACAATGTCAACGCAAAGTAGAAATGTCCTATTTTTAGCAAAGTAGAAATGTCCTATTTGGTTAATTGAGTATACATCTTCTTTCTCATCACAACCTTCAATGGTGACCGTTTCCAGGGATGAT
>JAPLUR010000143.1 GCA_026397505.1 Candidatus Zixiibacteriota bacterium | reverse complement strand
CATAATGCACGTCTTGGCCGCCTTCTGGGACTATATAAGACCATTCCGAAAGAATTCCCATGCCATCAACCGAATAAGGTCAGCGGCCATCCCTAATCTATAAAAGTAGGGTTTTTCAACACTCCCCTTCGTCTGGGGTTCTGCCCTACAACTGGATCAAGTCCAGCATGACAAGAGGGGGAATGACGGCGCACTAAAATCGCTTGCTGAATGGGAAGCAATACAATATTTTGGGCAAAATTTTATTTTTTATGAGAAGGCGTAAGCAGCCAAGATTGGATTTATGAATAATGAGCTCAATTATGATTATTTTCCGTCTTTGGAAACTGCTCGATTGAAGTTGAGACCGCTTGCGGTTGAAGATGTTGATTTCTTCTTTCGGCTCCTGACTGATCCGAAGGTAACACAATATACAATGGATGAACCACCTTCAGATTGCGGCCAGGCCGGGGATCTTATTCGGTTCTATCTTGGCCCCCAGGGAAAGACCGAGAATCGTTGGGGAATCATAAATAAGGAAGATGGTCGGCTCATCGGTACCTGCGGTTTTCACAGGTGGGATCAACAATGTATGCGGGCCGAGATCGGATGCGATTTGAGTCCCGATTATTGGGGGCGGGGCTATATGATCGAAGCCTTACAAGCGGCAATCCGGAACGGGTTCGAGCGTATGAAACTGAATCGGATTGAAGCCATTGTATATGTCAATAATAATCCTTGTATCCGACTTCTGGAGAGAGTTGGTTTCCAGAAAGAAGGCAGGCTCCGCGATTACTATTATCTGAATGGCAAATTTCATGACCAATATATTTTCTCTTTACTGCGAAAAGAGGTGAAGATTTACAGTTCCGTCAGGAGAGACTCCTGACGGCGCGGTAAGAGCGGCACACGAGGACGTGTGCCGGGCACGGAATCTGGATTCTGACTTTCGCCAGAATGACATCAAAGAGAGGAGGTGGGGCACCCGCGGACGCTGGGGCCGATGTGGACATCGGCCGCCCACGGCACACTGAACATTCCGTCGGGAATGGGTTCCCGACGGCGCGGTAAGGGCCGGCCACCCCGGGTTTTGGTTTATTTCATTGCTTAATCGGCGTAACGGGGTTAATTTGAGGAGGAAGAGAAATATGATTTGAGAGGTAACAGGTTTTGGCCATACAACTTTCGTTTCATGGGGCCGCCCGGACAGTCACCGGCTCCAAATACCTTCTTAATGTCAACGGCAAGAAAATCCTGATCGACTGCGGCATGTTCCAGGGGCCGCGGGAACTTCGCCTGCGCAACTGGAATCCGCCGCCGTTCAAACCGTCCGAACTGGATGCGGTCGTTGTCACCCACGGCCATATCGACCATATCGGGTATCTGCCGCGCCTTGTCAAACAGGGGTACGAGGGGAAAATCTTTGCCACCGCGCCGACGGTCGATATCGGCGCAATATCGCTTATGGATACGGCGCATCTTCAGGAGGAAGATGCCGAGTACCGCAACAAGAACAAACTGACGCGCCACCCGGTGGCGCTACCATTATTCACCACTGAGGATGCCGTGGAGACAATCAAGCAGTTCTACGGCGTGGCATACGATCTCTGGACCGAGCTTGGCGAGGGGGTTCGGTTTCGGTATCATGATGCCGGACATATTCTGGGGGCCGCCGGAATCGAGATGGAGCTGAAAGACGAGGGGAAAACTACCTCGATATTTTTCTCGGGCGATATCGGGCGGTACGGCAATTTTCTGACCAGCGACCCCTCGGAACCGCCCAATTGCGACTATCTGGTTTGCGAATCGACATACGGGGGAAGAATTCATCCCCCGGAGGATCCGGATTTTGAGTTCATCAATCTTATCAATGAGACAATAGCCCGGAAAACGATCTTATTGATTCCCGCCTTTGCGGTCGGGCGCACCCAGCAGATTATCTATATCGTGAATCATCTTATCAAGCATAAGCTGATACCCTCGATTGACATTCATGTCGATTCGCCGATGGCGATCACCGCCACCGATATCTACAAGAAGTACCGTTCGTATAGAATGCTCGATGATAATGATGCCACCCATGAGGAGCTTCTCAACGGACGCAATGTTTATTTTCATCGCGACCGGAACGAGTCGAAACTGCTTAACCGTCTGCGCGGGCCGGCGATTATCATCTCGGCCAGCGGGATGCTCTCCGGCGGGCGGATACTGCACCATATGCTCAACCGCCTGCCCGATCCTAACGTGATTGTCGTGCTGGTCGGGTTTATGGCCGAGGGAACACTGGGACGAAAGTTGATGGACGGCGAAAAAGTGGCCTACATTCACAAGACGATGGTGCCGGTGAGGGCGAAGATTGTTACCTTGCAGGGGCTTTCGGGGCACGCCGACTATTATGAAATCCTGCACTGGCTGGAGCCGTATAAGACCAAGCCGCGCAAAGTCTTTGTGACTCACGGCGAAATTTCGCAGGCCGAGGCGATGGCGATACATCTGATATCAGAGAAACACTGGGACTGCATGATACCCTCGCTCGATCAATCGGTCACGCTGTAAGGGAACCGCCGCCTGCCGGGGCTGTTTATAATCTTTATAATATCAGAAAGGCAGGAATTCTTATCCGATTATTGATTTTCAATATTCTGGCCATGATAATCCCTCTTTCGGGGGTTGTCCTTGCCCAGACGGGGGAACCGTTCAAGGTCGGCGACCTCATTCCGCAGTTCAAGCTTCCCTACGCCACCAAAGATACTCTTGTCATGGAGGGGATCGGCTCGGAGGCGCTGAAGGGGAAACGGTACCTGATAGCTTTTTTCCCGGCGGCCTGGTCGCCCGGCTGCACCAAAGAGATGTGCACTTTCCGTGATGCTTTTTCGGAACTGCAGAAACTGAATGTGGAGATTCTGGCCGTCTCGGGCGATTATGTTTTCACTCTTCACGAGTGGGCCAAAAACCAGAATTTTGGTTTCATGCTTCTGGGCGACCAGACGCGTGAATTCGGGAAGAAGATGGGTGTCTATAACGAAAAGAGCGGCACTCTGAAACGGTCGGTGTTTCTGGTTGGGCCGGACGGCAAAATTCAATATATTAACTACAACTATTCGGTTTCCGACGATAAAGATTTCAACGCGCTAAGACAATTTCTCGCAGGGAGATGAGAATATATGAGTGAAGACAGAATCGTGCTGAAAGTTACCGGCATGAAATGCGACGGCTGTGTTATGAAGGTGAAAAATGCCCTGAAAAGCGTTTCGGGAGTGAAATCGGCCGAGATACATTTGGCCTCCAAGTCCGCCATAGTGGAGTTTGGCGATACCAGGCCAGCCACCGAACAGCTGATAGCCGCAGTCAAGAAAGCCGGATTCGAAGCCACACTTTAGCAGCCTTTATCGCAAGGGACTATTTATGGCCGAAGAGAATTTTCAGGTTTATGCCCAGAAAGTCTTCGACCTGTACCATCAGCGTGAATACGCCCTGGCTCTTGAGCAGGCACGGGAGGCCGAAAAGAGATTCCCGGAAAGGCCCTGGGATACTATTTTCTGGATTGCCTGTTTCCATTCTCTGCTGGGGCGGAAAGAGGAAGCGATCAAATGTCTGGCCGAGGGGCTGAAAAGTGGTGTCTGGTGGGGGCCTAAGATGCTTCAGGGGGAAACTGATTTCGATAATATCAGAAATGAGCCTGGGTTTCGGGATGTAATGAAACGATGTGAAGAGATATATTCCGAGGCGCGCAGAAAGTCCCGGCCGGAGTGTCAGATATGCCATCCGGCAAAATTTTCCCTTGATAGTGAAATTCCTCTTTTTATGACTCTTCACTGGCGATTTGATAACGCCGCCCAGTTCAACGCGTATTGGGAGAAACCTGTGCTTCAGAGGAATTACCTTCTGGCGGTGCCACAGTCATCTCAAATCACCGGGAGCAATAAATATTGCTGGGATGACGCCGATGCGGCACGGAACGAAATCAGGACACAC
>JAPLUR010000142.1 GCA_026397505.1 Candidatus Zixiibacteriota bacterium | reverse complement strand
GATGATCCCCTTGCCGCACTGACGGCAGGAGATCAGATCAAAGGTCCGGCCCCAAATCGCCCGCGTCCCATCCTGGTCATGCCATTCGATGACGTCGGTGGGACAGATATTGGCGCAACTGAGGCAGCCGATGCAATCCGGCGGCGGATCGTCGAACTGCCCGGAGATGACCTTGGCATGCCCGCGATGAACGGCCGAGATGGCGTTGCGTCCCAACACCTCGCAGATGCGGGTGCAGGCATAACACATGATGCAGTTGTCGCCGTCGGGAATTGGCTCATAACTGGTCTGCACAAGGCCGTACTCTTCGGCCATTTTCTGGATCAACTCCGCACGGGGGCTGCGGGCCAGATAGAGGTCCAGCAATGTCTCGCGTAATTCCATTATTTGCGGCGTGTGAGTACTTACCATCAGCTCCGGTTCAACCGGGTAGAGACAGGAGGTGACCAGTTTCTTCCACCCCTCCCACTCCTTTTTGGTAATTTCCACCATGCATAACCGGCATGAGCCGCAGGGTTCGATCGCCTCGTGATGGCAGAGCGTCGGAATATTTATCCCTTCCCGGCGAATGCTCGCCAGCACCATTTCGTTTTCTTTGGCTCGAACCGCTTTCCCGTTAATATATATCGTTATCATCCTCATCCCCGCTTATCTAATCTCAATCGCTTCATAATTGCAGATCGCATAGCAGGAGCCACAGCGATCGCAAACGAGCTTATCGATAAAGTGCTTTTTCTTCTTTTCGCCGGTGATAGCCCCGACCGGACAGGCTTTGATACAAGCCATACATCCGGTGCAATCGTCGGTTATTTCATACTCGATCAAAGAACGACAAACCCCGGCCGGACATTTTTTATCGCGGATATGGGCTTCATATTCATTGCGGAAATATTGAAGCGTACTCAGGAAAGGATTGGGGCCCGATTGCCCCAGCCCGCAAAGAGAACCGACCTGAATATTCCGCGAAAGCTTCTCCATCAACTCCAGATCCCCTTCCTTGCCTTTGCCCTCGGAGATTTTCTCACAGAGCTTATGCAGTTGATACAGCCCTTCCCGGCAGGGAACACACTTGCCGCATGATTCATACACCAGGAAAGCCAGGAAATATTTGGCGACATCGACCATACAGGTTCGTTCGTCCATAATAATCATTCCGCCCGAACCCATCATCGATCCGGCCTCAGTCAGCGAATCAAAATCTACCGGCAGATCAAGTTTGTCCTCCGGCAGACATCCGCCCGATGGGCCGCCGGTCTGCACCGCTTTGAATTTCTTATCATTCGGAATCCCGCCGCCGATATCAAAGATGATCTCGCGCAGGCTCATCCCCATCGGAACCTCAACCAGACCGGTATTGTTGACTTTGCCGGCCAATGAAAATACTTTCGTTCCCGGGCTCTTTTTGGTGCCGATGGAAGTAAACCAGTCGGCTCCCTTTTCGATAATGACGGGGACGGTGACAAACGTCTCGACATTGTTGAGGACGGTCGGCTTGTCATGGAGTCCTTTGACAACCGAATGGATATATTTGGCGCGCGGTTCGCCCACCTCGCCAGCCACCGATTTCATCAACGCCGATGATTCCCCGCATACAAAGGCGCCGCCGCCGCGATTCACCTGAATATCAAATCTTAAACCGCTGCCAAGGATATTTTGACCCAGAAGGCCGACCTCTCGGGCCTGTTCAATGGCCCGCTTGAGATTGGCAACCGCCTGAGGATATTCCTCCCTGACATATATATATCCCTGGGTGGAACCGACGGCATAGGCGCAAATTATCATTCCTTCCAGCACCGCATGGGGGTCGCTTCCCATCACCGTCCGATCCATGAACGCGCCGGGGTCTCCCTCATCGCCGTTGCAAATGACATATCGAATTTCCGACTGCACCTTGGCACAGGTGGCCCATTTTTTCCCGGTCAGGAATCCACCGCCGCCGCGTCCGCGCAGACCGGATTTCGAAATCTCGTCAATTATCTGCTGCGGCAACATCGTCGTCAGCGCTCTGGCCAGCCCGGCATAAGCGCCGACCGCCACGGCATCGGTGATTCGGGCCGGATCAATCAGTCCGCAGTTGCGCAGGGCAATTCGCTGCTGATGAGCATAGAATGGAATTCGCTTGTACTGGGCGATATGCTCCTTGGTCAAAACATCGGCATATAGAAGCCGCTCGATGACTTCATTTTTTCCCAGCGTCTTATCGATAATCTCCGGAACATCTTTCACTTTCAC
>JAPLUR010000141.1 GCA_026397505.1 Candidatus Zixiibacteriota bacterium | reverse complement strand
CTGATACGGGGAGGCGTTATCTCCCTTCCCAATTTGGTTGATAATTTCCACACTGAAGGCGCCCTGGCGCTGTCGGTATCGCTTATTCCTGAGTCTGCCGTTTCGCTGGAGGACCGGCGCCGGGTTCTCCTTATTCTGGGGACCACCGAAGTTGAGGGAGAGGTGCGTCTCTATGATACCCGGGCTATCCCGCCGGGCGGGCAGGGGATCGTATTTTTCCGGCCATATGCGCCGCTCTTTTCTTTCATAGGTGATAGATTCATTCTCCGCTTGCCCACCCCGCAGGTCACCGTCGGCGGCGGTCTTGTCCTCGATATGATAAAGCAACAACCGCGCCGAAAAGACATAGATCAATTCCGCTATCTGGAGAAGAGAAAAATCCTTTCTCCAGAGTCACTGGTACTTTCGGCGCTGGAACATTCCCTGTTTATTGACAAAGTGAAAGATTTTCTTTACTGTAATTTTCGACAGGAATTCATTGAAGCCTCTATTGCCGCGACGGTGCAAAAAGGGGAGATGGCCATTCACGGCGGAAAGTACTACCGGCCCGATATAATCACTCGTATTATCGAGGGAATAATCTCGAGCATGAAATCCGCCCTTGAAATTCGGCCGCATATCGATGGCCTGTCACCCGATGAAATTGCGCGATTGGCGGGACGCCCGATTCCCTCACTGGAGCCGATCCTTGACTTGATGTGTGAAAAGGGTCTTCTGGCAAAAAAGAAAAATCGCTTTGACCTGGCCGGAAGAGCTCCCACGGTAAAGGGAGAACTGAAAGCCGCCGCTGACCAGATTTTGAGAAAACTCTTCGAAACCGGTTTTTCCCCCCCCGCCATTGTGGAGTTGCTTGGTGATGACAATCTGCGGAAGGAAGCATTCGCTTACCTGCTGCTTATCGGAGAAGCTGTCAAGATCGGAAGCGGATTGGCCTTTCATTTTGAAAAATGGGAGAGCATCATCAGGATTATTCGTGGGATGCTGGATGCGGGCGAGACACTCAGTGTGGCTGCGCTGCGTGAAAAGCTTGACAGCTCCCGCAAGTACACTGTGCCGATTCTTGAGGAAACTGATCGCCTGAAAATCACGGCCCGACAGGGAGATGTTCGGATTAAAGGAGAAAGATATGAAAAAGGGTAATCTGTTTTTCAATGGAATAATCTATACTCAGGCCGGTGATTGTCTGGTGGCTGATTCGATGGCGGTCAAAAACGGCCGCATCGTTGCCGTGGGAAAAAAACTCGAAATGGATGCCGATTTTGCCTCTTTTGCGCATATCAACCTGAAAAATCATGCCGTCCTTCCGGGATTTGTCGATTCTCATACCCATTTCTATTTCATGGCCATCTCGATGGGAAATGTCAAACTGGATGGCCTGAATTCTATTGAAGAAACGCTCGGGAAAATAAGAGTGCATGCAACGCGGCTAAATAAGAATGATTGGGTGGTGGGGGAGGGGTTCTCGCCCGACCGCTGGAAGAAATATATTCTGCCCGATCGTTTTATGCTGGACAAAGTGACCGGCGGCCGCCCGGCGGCGATTTTTTCCAAAGATACGCATATGATGTGGGCCAATTCGAAGGCGCTGGCAATGGCTGGTATCAATAGAGGCACCCCAGAGCCGAAAGGCGCCACGATCGTCCGTCTGTACGATGGCGAACCATCCGGCATTTTGAAAGAAATCCCCGCCTATTTCCCGGTTTTCCGTCTGATTTCCCGGCCGGAAAAGGCCAAAGCACTGAAACTTTACCGGATGGCTCTTGATGCATCGTACCGCAAAGGTGTTACCGGCGTCCATTCCTTTGATGGTCCCGAGGCGTTCCCGTTTTTTGTAGAATTGGCTGAAAAGGGGAGACTGGGACTCCGCATAAATTATTACGCTCCGAACAAGATGCTTCCCGCATTGGAGAAGGGCGGTATCCAATCCGTCTTCGGCGATGACTGCCTGCGCCTGTCGGGGATAAAGATATTCGCTGATGGCGCTCTTGGAAGCCAGACTGCGTTCTGCTTCAATAAATATATCGGTTCGGAAAATAATTATGGCATTGAGGTCACTTCTCAAAAAGATATGACCGCCATGATTGAAACTGCCGCCGCACTGGGATTGCCCTGTGCCGTGCACGCCCTCGGTGATAAAGCGATTGCGCATGTGCTTGACTGGTTTGAGCAGGCCCCTAAGCTTCTTTCGAGCCTCAGACATCGCATCGAACATCTGCAGTTGATCCGCCGCTCCGATATAGGTCGCCTGAAAAAACTTCAGTTAGTTGCCTCGATGCAGCCCTCGCATTGCCCTTCGGATATTAAAATGATCAACAAGTACTGGGGAAATCGGGGCAAAAATTGTTTCATATTCCGGACGTTGCTTGATAGAGGCATTCCACTGGCTTTCGGCTCCGATGCTCCAATAGAGCCGCTCGACCCGATTGCCGGCATCGATGCGGCCGTGAATCGCTTTTCTCCCGGTACAAAAGAATCATTCCACCCCGAGGAACGCCTATCGGTCGCCGAGGCGGTGTATAATTTTACGGCCGGACCCGCCTATGCGGTCGGAGAAGAGCATGAGCGGGGGTATATTCTTCCCGGATATAAAGCCGATTTCATCATTCTCTCCGAAGATATCTATAAGGTAGCGCGGACCAGAATAAAGGATATTACAGTCGGCGCGACCTATTTCAACGGACGGCTTGTTTTTCAAAATAAAAACCTTAGCTTATTTTTATAAGACGTTCCTTCGGGAATGCCTTCTGACAGATATAACTGGTCAACTTTGAGGTTGACAGCCAGCCGACAACGGGATTAACTTAAATATGAATTTTAACAGGACGTAATATTATGTTCAAAATAACTCTTCTCTCTTTAACCGGCTTGCTGCTGGTCCTGGCCGCCGTTGGATGGGGCGATACCCTGGTACCGCCGCCGCCGACGGATACGGCCGCTTCCACCGGAAGCAGTCTGGTTTATATAATGGAGATTAACGGCCCGATTGTGTCGGTAATTACCGACCGTGTCATCGAGGCTGTGGAAAAGGCCGAGCGTGACCATGCCGATCTGCTCATAATCACGATGGATACGCCCGGCGGCCTCAATGATGCCCTCTGGCCGATCACCAAGTCGATAATGAATTCGATCGTCCCGGTGGCTGTCTATGTTTCGCCGGTGGGCGCGCGCGCTGCTTCGGCGGGTGTCTATATGGTCTATGCAGCCCATATCGCCGCCATGGCTCCGGGAACCAATATCGGCGCCGCCCATGTTGTCTCAGCATCGGGCGAGAAAATCGATTCGATTCTCTCGGTAAAGATTATGAACGATGCCGTGGCCGCTCTGAAAGCGATGGCCGAAAGGAACGGCCGCAATGCCGAATGGGCCGAGGATGCCGCCCGAAAGTCGGTCTCGATTACCAGCACCGAGGCGCTCTCGAAAAATGTCATCAACTTTGTCGCGGCTGATGTTGATGATCTGATCAAAAAAGCCAATGGTATCGAGGTCAATACGACCCTCGGCAAGAAAAAGATGAATCTGGTTAATCCAATCAAGAGACCGATCAAAAGGACATTCATTCAATCGCTGCTGGAGATAATTTCTTCGCCGAATGTGGCGTTTATTCTCTTCTCGCTCGGAGGACTGGGACTCGTTATGGAATTGTATAACCCCGGCTCGATTCTTCCGGGCGTGGTCGGCGGAATATGCATTATTCTTGCCTTTTACAGTTTCCGCACTCTTCCCATTAACTATGCCGGGCTGCTTTTGATTATATTCGCCATATTGCTCTTTATATTGGAGATAAAAATTGTGAGTCATGGTATTCTTACGATCGGCGGTGTGGTGTCGCTTATCATAGGGGGGATGATGCTGGTCGACACAGTTGATCCGTCGTTGCGCATTTCCAAATCGGTTATTTTCGCGGTGGCTCTTGTGGTCGGGGGCTTTGTGGCTATCGCCTTCACTCTGGCGTTGAAAGCCCGGGCGGCCAAACCAACCACCGGCGTCGAGGGGCTTTTGGGGCAAACCGGGGTGGTCAAATCCAAAATAGATAAGACTGGATATGTTTATGTTGCCGGGGAGCTCTGGGAGGCTTCCGCGGATGAACCGATCGACGAAGGAGTTGAGGTGACGGTTATTGAAGTCAAAGATCTGAAGATAAAAGTGGAAAGGAAATCCTAACATGGAGGGTAATATGCCGTTAGCTGCCATTGGTGTCATAGTATTTCTGATCATAATCATACTATCCAACGCCATTAGAATTCTGCGTGAGTATGAACGGGGCGTGGTGTTTCGCCTCGGACGTCTCATCGGCGCAAAAGGGCCGGGAATCATCTTTCTGATCCCGATTGTCGATCGCCTGATCAAGGTTGATCTGCGCACTATCACCTTTGATGTGCCGCCGCAGGATGTTATCACCCGCGACAACGTTTCGGTGAAAGTCAACGCCGTGCTTTATTTCCGGGTGATGGATCCCAATAAGGCGATTGTGGCGGTGGCCAATTTCTTCGAGGCGACCTCGCAGATCGCCCAGACCACACTGCGCTCGGTGCTGGGGCAGGTGGAACTGGATGAACTTCTGGCCAACCGCGAGAAGATCAACCAGGAACTGCAGAAGATTATCGACCATCAGACCGAGCCGTGGGGAATCAAGGTGTCGGTAGTCGAAATCAAGAATGTCGATCTGCCGCCGGAGATGACCCGGGCCATCGCGCGCCAGGCCGAAGCCGAACGTGAACGCCGCGCCAAGGTGATTCATGCCGAGGGTGAATTCCAGGCCTCTACCAAGCTGGCCGAGGCGGCGGCGATTCTCGGTAAGGAGGACTACGCCCTGCAGTTGCGTTATATGCAGACTTTGACCGAGGTTTCGGTCGGCAAGACCAACACGATTGTTTTCCCGTTGCCGATCGACCTGTTCTTGCCGTTCCTGAAGAAGTACGCCGACAAGCCATCAAGCAGGGACGTATAGCACACGCCCATTGGGGCAGGCCAAGGTACATAACAACCGGCGGCATTGACTTTGCGGCGTTCCGGCGGGTCTGAGGACCCGCGCGGCACGGGATATCTGCCGTGCACCGTTTGCGGCGAATCTCTGGATGCTGGATCAAGTCCAGCATGACATTGAAAGAATATAGAAAGAATTGTCGGGTTTCTCGACTCCGCTTGCGCTCCGTCTCGGAACCACGACCTACAAAGTACCTTGCTTCATATGTCATTCTGGCGAAAGCCAGAATCCAAGGGTGGGGCGGACGGGCGAAAGATAAGCGGTTGAATAACAGTTGGTTGAGAATTTGCCAAAAAAGCGAAGCCATCATTATTTTACTTAAGTCCATATATACCAATAGATTGTCAATTGGTGGGTTCGCTTTTTGAATTTTTTGCCCTTCTGAAGGACGTAATTTCTCCCTCGTAACAGATTGACAGTAAAGGGGATGGATGAATTTGGGAAGGGTCGTCATTTTGGGTTCGTTTTCATTTTAAGGGGGTGAAATTGGGTGACCGCGGGAGGCTTTGCCCGAAATGTCGCGCTGGAAGCTACGAATAAGTGATAATAGGACCTGATGTTGATGCTTTTCCGGAAGTAATTGGATGGCACGGACGAGATCAAAATGGGAATAGAGGCCATGTTTTAAGCCATTGCGGCTGGAGCGGAATTTGCCCAGCGGGGTTCTGGGGCCAGTGGATTTCTGGGCATTGAGACGATTGGCGATAAGCTTTCTTTGACTGATTGGCATATTTAGATGCTCCTATGATATTCGGTTTCACAAAACCCTTCGGGATTTTGGGCTACATTGCGCATCGCACAGAATGAACGCGCCGGGTCACACCGCGCACTTCGTGCTCGGCAAGACCCCGCGCAACTCCGAATGCCACCCATTCGGCCATTCCGGCGGGTCTGAGGACCCGCGCGGCACAGTAAGTGGACGCCCCGGCAATCCGGCAAAATGGGTTTGTTTCTTCGATTTTTAAAATTGCGCGGGCAGATGGGGGCCTTGATTAAGTGTAAGGCGAACGATGTAAGACAATACGCGCAGAAGAGTTGTGAGAATGTGACACGGTTTTGGGCGGCGCGGCCTGTTTTTTGATTCGGATGGTCGACCGTTTTGTTGCCGTTCCGGGGAATGGCTGTATTTGGGCGCGCGGAAATATGTTGATTTTCGGCTAAAAGCATAATAGTTTCCTTCTATATAATGGGAAAGGTACCAAATCACCATCGATGCGCTACAGATTTTGATTTGAAGGGAATGCCATTCGATAACGCTCGGGCAGGCTAAAGCCTGTCGCGCACAGAATAATGGCGCTCTGAGGAATACAAAGAAAGGTGCTGTCACATGAGAAGAGAGTTAAGATTCTTGCTGATTACTTTGGTCAGCGTGGGTATTGCCATATTTATTTATTTTGTCTTGCCAGAGTCAGGCAGTAACCAGGGGCAACTAAGCGGGCGAATCTTTGGGCTGGAGTTGAGGCTTCTTGGAGCGGCTGCGGTTTTTGTAATAATTTGGCTGCTCAGTCTCTATATATTCCTGAGGATACCGCTTGATGATGCGCCGCAGCCGAAAGGGGGAATGCCAAATATTCCACAAGACCCCCCCGCTGCCCCAAAAACAAAAGGACCGGTAGTGCAGAATATTGAAGGAGATCAAGACTTGGGGGTGGATTTGAAAAGGGGTTGGGAAGAGTACATAAGTGGTGATGTGCGCATTGCGTTACAGATATTCATTGATATTCGGCGCAGGGCGAAGGAAAAGGGATTGCCTGGCGGCGAGGCTGAAGCCGCACTTGGAATAGGTGAGGCTTCCGCATTGCTTGGTGAACATGAAGCGGCGCGGCGGAATTATAAAGAGGCGCGGGAGCTTTATAAGCAGGAAAGCAATCGATTGGGTGAGGCGAATGTACTGCGTGGTTTAGGGCACTTGGAGAGCAAGCTTGGTGAGAATGAAGCGGCGCGGCGGAATTATAAAGAGGCGCGGGAGCTTTATAAGCAGGTTGGTGACCGATTGGGTGAGGCGAATGTGCTGCGTGGTTTAGGGGAGTTGGAGCGCACGCTTGGTGAGCATGAAGCGGCGCGGCGGAATTATAAAGAGGCGCGGGAGCTTTATAAGCAGGAAAGCAATCGATTGGGTGAGGCGAATGTGCTGCTTGGTTTAGGGGACTTGGAGCGCAAGCTTGGTGAGAATGAAGAGGCGCGCAAGAATTATAAAGAGGCGCGTATATTATATCGGGAACTCGACATGCAGGAAGCACTTAAATATGTAGACGATAGTCTCGCCGATCTCGAAAAACCGGGGGATTAATACTGGAACGCGGACCCCTGCACTTGCGACATTGAAAACAGTATATTTGATTTTGATCGAGTAACCGATCGGCAGGGTGAAAATTGCCGAACCAATTGTTTTGGAGAAGAGATATGAAGAAAAGAGTCAAGAAACAGCATCATAATCCGGTAAGGCGCAAAAAAGGGCGGGTCACCGATGATACACTTGTTTCGGAGGCGATGCTTCGAACGGCGGTATCAAAAATCCTCAGGAGAATAAAACTGGACCGTACTTATGATATCCCTTATCTAGCCGGATACAGCCGCAGCGGGAAGATTATTTATATTGACCGGCATCTGCCCAAGTCATTTGTTACCCGCGGTCGGAGAATCTTTGTCGACCGATACCTGATCCTTCATGAAACGGTGGAAAAAGCGCTTCTCGACGAACTGGGTCTGCACTACCAGCACGCGCACCAGATTGCGCTCCGGGCCGAGGAAGCGGGGGTAAGAGCGAGCCGGATCTCGTGGCGGGAGTATGACCGTTTCATGCAGAGATATATCAAGGTGGTCGGCGATGAGAAATTGCAGCGGATTCCGCCGGAGCTGGATATCAAGCCGTATCATGACGAGCACGATACGAAGATTCTGGTGAGTATGCAGAAGATCGTTTGTCGCGAGTTGGCGGCGCGGCGGAGGAGAAAGTAGGATGATAATGTGCGCGGCAGACTTTAGTCTGCCCGGAAATGGAAAGGCGATAATAGGAATGTGGTAATCCGCCGACGTTTACCGCTTATCGGTAAAGCTCTTGTCTTTGTGACCACCTCAATAAACAATCACAAACCGACATTGAGTAATAATGAGGTGGCCGAAGCCTGCCTTCAGCAGTTGAGCGAGACGCTGGTGAATTATCAGGTTTCTTTGGTCGGATATGTTTTGATGCCGACTCATATTCACTTACTGCTCGGATTTCCACATATCGAGCAACTGTCTGAATTCATGCAGAGATTCAAAGGTCTGAGCGCCTTACGCGTCAAAGAAATCCTGGCGAGACAAACCGGAATGCTGCGGCAGAGAGAATTCAAGCTTTGGAAATCCCGTTTTGATGATGTCATAACCGTTTCCGAAGAGCAATTCAGGATTAAGCTTGGATATATTCACATGAATCCGGTGAAGGCCGGATTGGCCGCGAGCGAGACAGAGTGGAAATATTCAAGTGCCGGCGACTGGATATTGGATCGTGCCGGCATTCTGCCTGTCGACAAGAACTTTCGGTGGAATGAGTGATCACGGAAAGACCAAAGGCCGCCGTGCGCAAAGTAAGGCACGGGCAGGCTAAAGCCTGCCGCGCACAGAATAGCAGCATGAGCGATAAAAGTCATAGGCGGGGATCCGGTTGGAACGATTTGCGTATAATTCTATGATTGAAATTTGATTGAAATAAGGAGGAGAGATTGATGAAAGGATGGCCAAAATCCCTGTTTGCGGCGGCGATTATTCTTTTCGGCGCGGCCACTCTTTATGCCGGAGACGGGAAGAGTGAAAATCCAAAAGGGAAAAGTGAGGTCAAAATGCAAATCGGAAGTGCGGCCTTTCAGAATGGGGATTCCATTCCGGTCAAATATACCTGCGATGGTCCCGATGTTTCCCCGCCGCTTATTTTCGCGGGCGTTTCCGGTTCGGCAAAATCGCTGGCTTTAATATGTGATGATCCCGACGCCCCGGCCGGAACCTGGGTGCACTGGGTGCTTTATGATATCCCCCCTTATGCGCGAGGACTTTCCGAGAAAATCATGGAGGCAGTCAATCCGGTGGTCA
>JAPLUR010000140.1 GCA_026397505.1 Candidatus Zixiibacteriota bacterium | reverse complement strand
GAATGTGTCATCGAGCTCATGATTGTGAAGATAGGCCAGGTCGATCTTAATCCGGTTGATATCTACCCCGATGCCGCCGGTGAAATTTCCGATATCGAATCCGGCCCGCCCGAAAAGTTTCTCCCGATAAGAAAGCTCCATCCCCCAGTGAGTATCAAAAGAGATATCCCCAACCCAGAATTGAGCCGCTTCCTTTATACCCTCAAATTTAATATCGCTGGAAAAAGCAAGCCGCCCGGTAAAACCTTTCAGCCTGTGCGAAACCATTATCCCGGGCTTGACCGTCGGAAGAATCGATTCGGTGTTTCCGCCGGAATAACGAATGAATCCCGAGAATAAATCGGTCACCATCAGGCCGACCTGCAGGTATTCGGCCGGCCGGTATAAGGCGCCAAAATCGGCGGTCAAACCATAGCCGGAAATAGTACTGAGGTTACGGTAGATCACCCGGGCGGTGACCCCAATATCGATATTTCTCAAACGGCCGGATAAGGAACCGGCCAGAAGATAGTCACCATGGGAGGCTTCCCGCACGACATAAGGGCGCCCCGATTGTGGATCGAGATTGGTAATTTTGATTCCGCCGCCGCCAAGGTAATAGAAATAGAAACCATAAGATTGAATCCCCGCCGTAATATCCGCCCGCTTGAAGGAATAGGCCAGAAAATCATGGTTGAGTAGCGCCCCGAAAGTCTCGGCATGCATCGCCATGATATTATGCCCGGCAAGCGAATTCAGCCCGGCCGGATTCCAATATCCGGCGGAACCATCAAAAGGCCCGGCAATTGCCGCCCCCCCCATGGCCAGCGCCCGCGCGCTGACACCCAAAGAGAAAGACTCCCCGGCATATTTGGCGGAAAAAGCCGGCGATCCGGCCATTAGAACAAGTATCAATATTGCGGTCTTACGCATTTGTCAATTATAAGAATCTATTATCACTTTGGCAATTCAATCCGGCTGAAGCCATAAAAAAAGGCGGGGAGATCCCCGCCTGATTATACTTAAATAGAGAATATTCAAACTAATGCGAGGTGTCCTGCGATTCGGTCTTGGTCGCGCCTTTCTTCTCGCACTTCCCGGTCATATCGCAAACCAAACCCTTTTTCGGGGTATTGGTGGTCGAAGTGGCCACGGCGGGAATAATCTCGGCCTGATAGCCGGTCTTGGTAACTACGGTAGTCAGTTGACTTGATTCCACCTTATCCGGGTCATAACAGACGACTGCCTTGCCGGTCTTATAATCAATCGAGACAACTTTAATAACCCCTTTATTCGCCTTCAAAGCATCCGTAATCGCGGCCTCACAGCCGGTGCAGGTCATCCCCTTGATATTCATGGTAAGATCGGCACATTTTCCTTTATAGTCGCATTTGGCATCCGCTGTTGTCACGTCAGAGCCTGAATTAGCCTTGGTGGCTTTCATTCCCGAGCATGAGCCGGAGCCCGAACTGGCCGTGGTAGCTTTCATTCCCGAGCAGGAACTGGAACTGGTTGAACTCCCCTGCCCGCCGCAGGCAAAAACAAAATTGGGGGCCATCGCCAAAACCAAACCCAAAACCAGAGCCAGACCGAAAAATGTTCTCTTATTCACGAGCTTGTCCTCCATAGATGAAAATTATTAATCATTGGTTATATCTAACTTAAATTGTCTTAATTGTCAAGGTACTTTTTATATTAGACTAAAATAATCTTTATTTAACTTGTTAAACCATTCAGAATCGGCGAAAGTTCCAAAAAAGTAAGGGTCAAAACCCTGAAGTCTGGGTTCTGGCCGATTTTTCTGTCAGACTAACGCGGAATTGGGCGGCTCAATCAAAAATAAACCGACATCCCGAATTTTACCGGGCGCCCCCTGACATTGAAACTGTGGCGGTCGCGTGTTTGCGCTGTCATCCGCCCATCGGGATATATGCGCTCATTATCTTTCCAGTTTTCCCATTGATAATCGAGTAATATGCCATATTCCGCCAGAAAGCTTACATTATGCCACAAAAACCACTCCACGCCGATGACGCCCATTCCACCGAGTGTCCAGGAAGAACTGCGTGAACGGAATTCCCTCCGAGTTGAAATCAAACGAACCCTATCACGGACAACTGCATCTTCTTTGTTATGGGTAAATCCGAGATGTGGCCCGAGGCCGAGGAATAGGTGCACTTCCGATCGACGCACTGGATAATAAAGGTACTGGAGCATCAAATCATAGCTGGAATGATTAAAATCTACATCGTAAAAGTGCTGCTCGTCCAATTGATTCGCAGAGGCTGAGTTTGTCACGGTCTCTTGATCGCCGACATTAACGGTGATACTCACGCCGAGACGAACGGCCGTTCTTTCGGAATAATGACGCTTGATATTCAGGATCGATCCCTCGAAAGTCCGGGGCCGGAAATCATTATCAAGCTCAAATTGCAGCGACCAGGCGCCTTTCTGAAGTGAATTCGGCCGGGCCTTTTTTGTCGGCTCCTGCTGTGCATTAGAAAGCGGGCAAAGCACCAGGACCAGGGCGGCCATAAACAACATGGCCGAAATACGACCTGAGGGGCTTAAGTTTCTCATACTGAATCTCCTCCCATTTAAGTATGATTTTAACAGCCTGATATTGATAAATTTGTCGCTCATAATTTAATGAATTTCGCCCTTTTCCGCAACAGGAATTTAAAGTTTCGCAGGGTCTTAGCCTTCTCGCTGCAAGCGGGAAGGCGTGACCTTGCGGCATAAGAACGCGCGGGGTCACACCTCATACTCTGTTCTCGGCAAGACCCCGCGCAAATCTAAAGCAGAATAGCGAATAAAAAGCATAATAGAAAACTCTTGAGATCTCAGCCAAATAAGATATATTTAACATGAATGAATCTCCAACTCGGGAGGTCTATCATGGGTCATATCGTAAGGAATCTAACAGTAGTTGTTTTAGCAGTTATACTATTGTTTTTGCTCGGTTGTTCAAAGGATAATCCTGCTGATTCAAAAAGTTCTCCTCCGCAGATAACCACCGCCGTTGTCAGTGGGATAACGGAAACAACAGCACAATGCGGCGGCACTATTACATCAGATGGCGGAGCAACGATAACCGCCCGCGGGGTATGCTGGAGTAAGAATACTATTCCTACGATGGCTGATAATAAAACCACTGACGGTGCCGGGGCAGGTAGTTTTACCAGTAAGATCACCGGTCTAACAGTCAACACCCCTTATTATGTAAGGGCTTATGCCACCAATAGTGTCGGCACCGGTTATGGTATGATAATGGCATTTGAAGCATTTGCGATACCGCCGGTATTAACCACGGCCGCTGTCAGTGCCATAACGGAAACAACGGCACAATGCGGCGGAACTATTACATCAGATGGCCGAGCATCCGTAACCGCCCGCGGGGTATGCTGGAGCACGAATGCTACTCCTGCGGTGGCTGATAATAAAACCATTGATGGCGCAGGAATAGGCAGTTTCATAAGTTCCATCGCCGGTTTAACTGGCAACACCCCTTATTATGTACGGGCTTATGCCACCAATAGCGTCGGCACCGGCTATGGCATGACTATGGCATTTACAACATCTGCGATACCGCCGATATTAACCACGGCCGCTGTCAGCGCCATAACGGAAACAACGGCACAATGCGGCGGGACTATTATATCAGATGGCGGAGCAACGATAACCGCCCGCGGGGTATGCTGGAGTACGAATACTACTCCTACGGTGGCTGATAACAAAACTTCTGATGGTGCCGGGGCTGGTAGTTTTACCAGTTCGATCACTAGTCTAACGGGAAACACCATTTATTATGTAAGGGCTTATGCCGCCAATAGCGTCGGCAACGGCTATGGCATAAACATGGCATTTACAACATCAGAGATATTGCCGGCATTAACTACCGCTGCTGTGAGTGCCATAACGGAAACAACGGCGCAATGCGGCGGGACTATTGCATCAGATGGCGGAGCAACGATAACCGCCCGCGGGGTATGCTGGAGTACGAATACTACTCCTACGGTGGCTGTGGACTGCACCCCTGAGACTGGACACAAAAGGTTAGGAGGATTTGGCACGGATTGGTATTTTGATACGAGGAAAGGATGGTGCCATGAATCCGAAACGGAAGTTCAGTGTGGAGCTGAAACGGCAGGTGGTAGAGCAACT
>JAPLUR010000139.1 GCA_026397505.1 Candidatus Zixiibacteriota bacterium | reverse complement strand
GCCGTGAGCCAGTAAATATAATACGCTCTCCCCCGCTTTTACAAGCATTTTGTTTCTTATTTCCAACTCTTCTTCCCGGAAACGGCTGAGGACCAAAGTCATCGGATCAATCCCCTCTGGAACCGGCCCGATCCCCATCCGGAGCCGGAGGATATCCTCGGTTCCCAGATGGCTGATAATAGAAGCCATGCCATTATGGCCGCCATCGGAGCCACCCAGACGAATCCGAAGTCTTCCCAGAGGAATATTAAAATCGTCATAGATAATCAGTAAGTCGTTGGGGGACAGTTCGAATTTCTCCATAACCTGCGCTACTGCCAGGCCCGAATTGTTCATGAAAGTGGTAGGCCAGACCAGCCTGATAAGACCGGTTTCAATCTCCTTTTCCGCTATAAAATAATCTCCCGAACCCAGACCCGGCCTTATCTGCCATTTCTCGCAAAGTATTGCCAGAAGGTCAAATCCCAGATTATGCCGGGTGTGGAAATATTCTTCCCCGATATTCCCCAGACCGATAATTAGCGAAACCATATTAAATGGGAATATAAGTTACTTTGGTTCCATCATCCATATCCATCGCGATTTTTCTCATGGCCTGACCCACGGCAATAGAGCCCTCTTTTACCATCCCACATGGTCGAAACGGACAGGGCTTTCTGATTCGCGGCTCCGGCAATATATTTATTATGTGGCCGCGGTCTTTACCTTAAGCAATCGAAGCGAATTGGTCACGACAAAAACGGAGGAAAACGACATTGCCGCCGCCGCTATTACCGGGGAAAGTCCGAAACCAAAGAGAGGATACAATACCCCCGCCGCAATCGGTATGGCGACAACATTATAGAAAAAAGCCCAGAAAAGATTTTGCTTGATGGTTTTGAAAGTCAATTTTGAGATTTCGAGCGCCTCGAGAAGGGAACGGAGGTCATTCCGGACCAGAATAATATCGGCCGATTCCATTGCCACATCAGTGCCGGATCCCAGCGCCACCCCAATATCGGCGGCGGCCAGCGCCGGTGCATCATTGATACCGTCACCGACCATAATAACCGTATTCCCGGCTCGCCGGAAAGTTTCGACAATGGTCGATTTTTCATTCGGTTTGATTCCCGCTTCATATTTATCAATTCCCAGAAGCGCCGATACCCCTTTGGCCGTGCGGTAATTATCCCCGGTCAGCATGATAACTTTGCGGCCATCCTGCTTGAGCCTGGCCACCACTTCGGGCGCTTCATCTTTCATCCGGTCGGCCAGAGCAAAATAACCAAGCAGGATTTTATCGCGCGCAACAAAAACCACCGTTCTACCTTTGGTCATCTCCTCATTGGCCGCCTCGCGCAATTCCTCCAGAGAGATTTCATCCTTTTCCATGGTCGCTGCATTGCCGACTATGACCGTTGACCCATTGACCTGCCCCTTCAGCCCGAATCCGGGAAATTCCATAAGATTTTTGACCGAGATAAGTTTGATATCCAGCGACCGTGCTTTTTCCACAATGGCATTGGCCAGCGGATGTGAAGACCCCGCTTCGGCCGAAGCGGCCATCTGGAAAAGAAACTCATCCTTGATATTTCCGGCGCTCTTAAAATCGGCTACCTCAAATCGTCCCTCGGTCAGAGTGCCGGTCTTGTCGAAAATGACATAGTCGGCTTTAACTGTCCGCTCCAGAATATCGCCGCCGCGAATATAAATTCCGCGTCTTGCCGCCCGCCCGGTGCCCGTCAGTATGGCGGTCGGCGTCGCCAGTCCCAGCGCGCAGGGACAGGCAATGATAAGTACCGCCACCGGGGCCGTGAGAAGCATTGAGCTGCTGCGATCAAAAATGAACCAGAGGACAAAAGTCAATATGGCGATCAGAAGTACAATCGGAACAAAAATCCCGGCGATCTTGTCCGCCAGTTTCTGTACCGGCGCCTTGCGATTTTGAGCCTCCGAGACAAGCCGGATTATTCCGGCCAGGAAAGTATTATCACCGGTGCCGGTCACCTCAAACCGGAACGCCCGGTTGCCGTTGACCGAACCGCCGATAACACTATCACCAACCCGCTTATCGACCGGCACTGATTCCCCGGTCAACATCGATTCATCTATGGATGGTTCACCGTCAATAATATTTCCATCGGCAGGAATTCTCCCGCCCGCCCGAACCAGCATTATCATCCCCGGCTGGATAGCGGAAACAGGCACTTCCGTCTCCGTTCCCTCGACTATGGCGGTGGCCTTTTCGGGGCGAAGGCGCAGCAGAGAACCGATTGCATCGCGGGCCTTTCCTTTGGCACGGCTCTCCAAAAATCGCCCCAAGAGAATCAAAGTCACAATTGCCGCCGCCGTCTCGAAATAGAAGTGAAACTCCGTTAGCTTTTTGAAATAGAGAATATCCAGCACCAGGTAACTACTATACAGGAAAGCCGCCAGTGAGCCAAGCGCTATCAGGGAATTCATATTGGCGCGCCAATGACGGGTTTGAAGCCAGGCATCGGCAAAAATATCCCGACCGGAATAGAAAAGAACCGGCAGGGTCAAAAAGAAGAGGATTGAGCCTTCGACCCGATGGTCAATCAGATGCGGCTTGAGAAACATGGCGATCATGCTCAGAATTATTACCGGGAGAGCAAAAATCAGAGCCGACATGAAATTCCTGCGAGCCGAGGACAACTCTCCGGCAAAAACATCCTCACCGTTTTCCGCTAAATGAGGGGAGTATCCCAGATTCGTGATTGACTCCAGGATAGATTTCTCATCAACCTTGTCCGGCTCAAAATTGACCGCCGCCGTTCCCAGGGCATAATTTACCTGGGCGATTTTGACTCCCTGA
>JAPLUR010000138.1 GCA_026397505.1 Candidatus Zixiibacteriota bacterium | reverse complement strand
CCATAGCGGCTCTTGCCCCGCTCCCCTGGGAGAGTATGGTATGACAGGCGCGGCAGTCCCGGGTAATTGTCACTCCCTCGTCACTGATATGATGCCCGTCGTGGCAGCGCATGCAACCGGGATAAATGAAATGACCGATATTGTTGGGATATTCCGTCCAGCGCACTCTCATTTCGGGGAAGATATTTTTCACGAAAGCATCCTGTATGGCAGCAATGGTGGAATCGATAACGCTTTTTTTCTGCCCATACAATTCCGGATATTTGGTCCGGTAGAAATCCCCGACTGTCGAGGCAATGCTGTCCAGGGCCTCCTGCTCGGTTGCATATTTCCCGGCCATAGCTTCAACGGCCACCCGTTTGATTTCGGGCAGAGAATGGTCGATATGCCCGGTAGCCATGCCCATGTTCATGGCAAAATCGGGCGAATTATAGATATGACTGGGGCGGTTGTGACAATCCATACAGTCCATTACTCGCGGAACCGCCTGCTTGATTTCCTCTTCGGTAAGCGGTTTTTCTGTATCCTGATAAACAACCGTCTTTCCCGTAAGGCGGTTGGACACCCGCATCCAGGGAATATCCTGCCGGCGTTCGTCGCGGGCGATATATTCCACCTTGACACTGATATTCATGTGCCAGTGAATCCCGGCGGTCTGTCCGATTCGCGGATCGCCGCCGCCGGTCTTAATCAGCAGATTGACCGGCCAATAGGTATTGGTATCATCATACATGTAATTATTGAACTGACGCTGCTGCGCTCCAAAGAACTTGCTGGGCCAGTGGCATTGCTCGCAGGTTTCCTGAGCCGGGCGCAGATTCTTAACCGGGGTCGGAATCGGTCGAGGATAGACATTGGCGGTAACCGCATATACCTGGTAGGCCCCGGCCAGCTTCGATCGGGCATACCAGCCCGCTCCCGGCCCCACATGGCAGGCGGTACAGGCAACCCGCGCATGTGCCGAATTCTGATAGGCGACATATTCAGGTTTCATCACCGCATGGCAGGTCTTGCCGCAAAAGGCAACCGATTCGCTGTAATGGAAGGCCTCATAACTTCCTACCCCGCTTAAGGTCAGGAATATAATCGTGCCTGCCAGAAAAATTATCGTGGCGTTGCGATGGCTCTTTTTATTGAGGTCAATATAAGGCCACTTCGGATATGATATCTCTCCTGTACGGCGCCAGATTCGCCACCGCCGATACATTCCGATCGGGATAAGGAGCAATCCCAGCAGCAGGAACGGCGGCAATACCATATAAAGAAAAACGCCGAAATATGGATTGGTGTCCTTTTCGGTAAAGGAGATGCCCAATAGAATGAGCATCAGAAATCCCGAAATGACCGCTATAATGGCCCCGGCGGTGCTTGTCCAGTTGTAGACCAGGCGGGGGAATTTCATATCTTTCATTTATTTTTGATCCTCATCGTTTTATGCGGAATATGTTCGGTCTTGATAAACGAGATAACATCAGGATTGTCCCGGCTACTTTTCGATTGATCTGATCTTCAGATAAAGGGCAATCGCCAGGATCGTTATCAAAAGTGTGGCTATCCCAAGCCCTTTGCGACGGAAAAAATAATCATCGATTTTGGCTTTGCCGGCTTCATATATCTTCTCTGAGGAGGCAATGCCGGTGTGCGTCGTCGCGGCAACCACCAAGGTATCGAGAGAATGGAATTCGGTGGCCGTCTGAATAATAGCCTGCTTGACCTCATTAAGAGCAAACCGTTCGTCGGTCACCATCATTCCCTTGCGGTCGGCCTCATCTATCTTGGATATGGCCATATCATAAGTCTTGTTCATTTTAGAAATCATATCATAAATGGCGGCGGCAACCGCAAAGCCGTGATTGCCGTCATCAGCCGCATGACACCTGACACAGAGCGAGGAATCGCTCGTGCCGACCCAGTGGAGTTTCGGCTCTTCAATATAATGGTTGGAATGGCAGGTCTCGCATTCAGGGTAGCCGGCCGCATCAAAAGCCGCCTTATGCGGCGACTTGGCAAAACTGTCGGCTATCAGAGAATGGCAAAGGCCGCATACTGCAGAGAGCGAAGTCACGCCCGGGGGTGTTGCGCCATGGTTACCATGACAACTATTGCAGGCTGGTGCGCCGGTTTCCTTTTTCACCAACAGAGCCTGGCCATGAACCGATTTGATATACCCCTCATATTGGTCGGTGGGAATCCCATACTCTTTCATATAATCGGCTTTGGCGTGGCATTTGGCGCAGGTCCCCGGGATATTCTGAGCATTGACCGTTGAAGTCGGTATTTCCGGGCTCTGGATGTCATGCACCGAATGGCACGAAACACAGTTTGCCACCTTGACATCCCCTTTTTCGAACAGCCGTTTCCCGTGAATAGAAGTCTTATATTTCTCCAACTGGTCGGTGGGAAGCGAGGGATTATGTTTCACCATGTAAGCTGGATCGCTGTGGCAGGAGGCGCAAAATTGGGGAATCTCCCTGGCCGGGGGAATCCCTTTGTACCCTTTGCTCTTCCGGACAGCATCCATATCATCGAGATCGGGATTGCCGCCGTGGCAGTCGGAACAACCCAGCCCCGCCTTGAAATGGACATCACGCTGAATAAGCTTGGTCGGAGCATCGACCGCTTCTTCCCAGCCGGAGTGGCAATCAAGGCAGTTGTCGGCCGATAGATTTAATGGAATGAGCAGGACCACCGCCGCCAGAATGACCGGGGCAAATAATATTTTCAAAAATCCTGACATCACTTCTTCCTCATTTCAGCAGATACCCGACAACGGTCATTACAACTATGAAAAGCAGAACCAGCCATCCGAAAGTAATCAAGAGCCGCGGTTTTTCCCCTTTTTCAAACGAACGCGATAGGAACGGGGCCGCCAGCCATATCACGCCCCCCAGTGTGAGAATCCCTATGCCGAACAATTCCCCTTCCATGAAGAAAAAATGCGCCGGCATGAATTTCAACGCCTGGAAGGCAAACATGAAATACCATTCGGGGCGAATCACCAACGGCGGCGGCGCAAACGGATCGGCTTTCTGCCCCAGCGGCCAGTGCACCACACCGATGCCGTCCGGTAGAAAAACCGCCAGTACCGCCAGAATATTAAGCATGATCAGCCAGACCAGAAGTTCCCGCATAATGAAATTGGGAAAAAAAGGGCGAAATTTGCGGGGGATATGAGGATTCTTCTCCCATTCGATCGGTTCGGACATCCCCTGTCGCTGAATAAAAAAAAGATGCAACGACAAAAGCACCGCAAAGATTCCCGGCAATACGGCCACGTGGAGGCCAAAGAAACGGCCAATCGTGGCTCCGGTGACATCCTCGCCGCCGCGCATTAATTTCATGAGAAATCCCCCGACCACCGGCAGCGCACCCGCAATGCCGGTTCCAACCCGGGTGGCAAAAAACGACAGCTCATTCCAGGGAAGCAGATATCCCGAAAAACCGAAAGCAAGCGCCAGGGACAGCAAAACAACTCCGGAAATCCAGGTCATCTCGCGTGGCTTGCGGTAAGCATGCGTGAAAAAGACCGAAAACATATGTACAAAAGCGGCCAGAATCATCAAGTTGGCCGACCAGGAATGAATAGCACGGATAAGCCAGCCGAAAGAGACCTCGGATATAATAAATTTAACCGATTCATAGGCGGAGTCTGCACCGGGACGATAATAAAGCAGCAGTAGTATTCCCGTGAGCACCTGCACCACAAAGAAAAAGAGCGATATCCCGCCGAAATAATACCAAATGGAGGCGCGGTGCTCCGGCACCACCTTGTGCGACATATAGTCGACTAGGCCGTTTATCTTGAGACGGTTATCGACCCAGCCAAAGAGTCTTTGCTTGACAACTTTGCCGGTGGTTTTGGTTTCCTGCGGCATATCCCCCATTATCCCTTCACCTCGGCCACATAAATATCGCCCGAGGCATTGTCGACATGAACATCATACGGCTTAAGCGGTCGCGGCGGCGGGCCGGAGACATTCCGCCCCTCCAAATCATAACGGCCGTTGTGACAGGCGCACCAGAGAAGCCCGAGATCACAGTTTGACCTGAGATACATTGGCCTCACCCGAAAGGGTGGGGATGACATACTTATAAACGGGGTAAAAGACAGAGGCCAGAAAAGCAATCACACCCCCGCCGATCAGCCATTTTAAAAAGCCGCGTCTTTCTTCCTTAATCTCTTCCAATCATCCTCCGGAGGGCAAATTAATACAATTTCTACCCATTTAGTTCATGATATTAATAAATTCAAGCCGTTTAGGCAACAGTTTTCGGCATCATCCCGCTTTGTTCTTGTAGCGCGGCTTATTCCCCATATCTTTTTTCATAGAATTTCCGGATGTTTTCCAGCGCCTCCTTGCTCATTCCATCCCGATACCAGAGATGCCCCGGCTGGCTGTAAATATATTTATCGAGGAGTGCCTTGGACATCTCCGGCCCGGCCGCCTCTTGCATCTGGGGGATAAAATCATTATAGAACTGCCGGCCCACCTCATACATACCGTGCCACCAGGCATAATCCGGTCCCTGCATTGAGGCTCCATGCCTCGCCCGGCGTCCTTCATGATGCCAAATCTCATACCAGGTCCATTCGATCCGGTCGTCAAAATCGGGCGGCGTTATCTTGCCGGCCGCTTTTAATTCATCCATAATCGCCTTGCCCGGTTTCCCGAATTTTTCGTTGTAGAGATCAACCAGACCGTCATATTGAGCATAGGCACCCTCCACAAACGGTTTTTCATGGCACTGGCTGCAGACCCCCTGCATCTTGTCCCGCCGTTCTTTCCAGCTCAGAACCGCTTTGACTTTCCTGCTCTCGCCCTCGCTGTTCTTGCGCACTTCCCCGACAGCAGGCAAGATCGGGTTGTCGCCGGGAATATCCTCTTTGGAATCATCCTCATATATTATCATATTAAGCTTGACCGAAATCGGCGGCCGCAATGTCCACGAGATTCTCTCGCCGACATCATGGGTCACTTCCTGCCTTCCGGCGGCGCTCATGTGGCACGAGGAGCAGGTCGGGCCGCTAAAATATTCCTGACCCGCCCGCCAGGGATCGCCATTGAGTTTTAAGTTTTCACGATTGGCGTGGTAAAGAACGCCATGTTTCGATTCATTCCAGACCTCTATCTGGGGATGATCGGGGCCGAGATGGCATTTGCCGCATGCTTCCGGCTGACGGGCCTGCCTGACCGAGAATTGATGCCGGGCGTGGCAGGCCGAACAGGAACCCCACGAACCATCCGGATTAATTCGGCCCATGCCGGTATTGGGCCAGGAGTCCGATGAAGGCTGGCCGTCCGGGCCGACCTTAACAGTCCCGCCATGGCACTGGCGGCAGCCGACATCCACCGCCGGCTCACCGCCGATAACTTCGCCCAGAAGATTATCCAGCGACCCCAATATCTGCCCGGCCTTGGCGTGATGCGACCCTTTCTGCTCGGTAAATTCTTTATCATGGCATTGGGCGCAATCTTTGGGCGAAACTATGACTGCAATCCTCCGGCCGTTGTGCATAAAGCCGTCGGTATCCTTCTCTGCCGCCTGATGGCAATCAATGCAGGATACCCCCGCCTGGCTGTGCCTGGAGTCCCGCCATTGGCCGATAATCCCCGGCGAAACTTTCTCATGACATGAAACGCAGGCCTCGCCTGTCGAGACATCGGCCTTTGTTTCGGGGGAAGGCAGCAATGTCAATAAAATTGCGAGTACCGTTCCCCACTTAGGAATCTGATTTTTGAGCCTTTTCACCATTTTGTCCTCCGCTATGGTTTTGCAGGGCAGGGGCTGGCCGCCGGGATCACGTGAATCGGTTATTTCAACTAAAAATACAACAGGCCAGAGGCCTGAATTCCGAGAACCATTCTCATTGACCTAAAAAAGTAATTTACCAAATTTAACACCCCTGTCAATTTTAAAGTTCATCGCCTCGCCCGGCCGCAAATATCCGGCGAAAAAAATGAACTTTCCCCCGGTCATATTGTTTAGGCAGGGTAGTAAACGGTCGCTGAAGTCGCCTTCCAAATATGACTTGACTTTATCGACCCAAGTTAATAAGATTCGCGAGGGTAAGATATAGCAGAGTTGAAGCGGAGATTCAAAGATTTTGAGATTCGAATCTCAACCTCTGATTACCGTCGCACGATTACCCGAAATAAGAATTTTTAGGTTTTGAAAGGGAATTAAGATGAAAGAAAGAAGCGGAATAATTACGGCCAAGGGCGGCCCTCTTACCCTGCTTGGAAACGAAATCAAAGTCGGTGACCTTGCTCCGGAATTCGAGCTGGCGGACAACGACCTCAAGCCATTCAAGTCCTCGGCATTGAACGGGAAAATTTGCATAATTTCTACCGTGCCCTCTCTCGACACCCCGACCTGTGATATCGAAACCAGACGATTCAATAAGGAAGCCGAGCAGTTGGGGGATAAGGTTACGGTTTTGACCGTCAGCATGGATCTTCCCTTTGCTCAGAAACGGTGGTGCGGCGCCGCCGGAGTCAGCAATGTGAAGACACTCTCCGACTATCGAGGAGCAACTTTCGGCACCTCCTATGGCGTCCTTATCAAGGAGTTGCACCTTCTGGCGCGCGTGATTTTTGTCCTCGACCGCAATGGAGTCATTCGTTACATCCAGACCGTAAAAGATATCACCACTGAACCGAATTATAATGAGGTACTTGAGGCTGTCAAAAAATTATTATAAGCGGCCGCGACAGGCCGCCGAAATTGTAAAATGACAATTGAAATCCATTCTATTATATTAAAAGGAGAATTAACATGATAAACAACAAAATTGAAAAAGCGCTTAATGACCAGCTTATGGAAGAATATGCTTCTTCCCATTTATATCTTTCCACGGCCGCCTATTTCAAGTCAATAAACCTCGATGGTTTTGCTCACTGGATGCAGCAGCAGTCCGGCGAAGAGATGGGACACGCCATGAAGTTTTACGGGTATATCTTTGAGCAGCAGGGAAAGGTGACGCTGGGGGGTATCGAGAAGCCGCAGTCCGAATGGGCCTCTCCCCTGGCGGCCTTTGAGGCGGCCTACCACCATGAGCAGAAAATCACCGGTCTCATAAACAATCTGACCAACCTGGCCATCGGTGAAAAAGACCACGCCACCAATATCTTCCTGCACTGGTTTGTCACCGAGCAGGTGGAAGAGGAAGCTAATGCCATTGAGATAATTCAGAAACTCAAGATGGTCGGCGATTCCAAGCAGGGTCTTCTGATGCTCGACCATGAACTGGGACAGCGCAAGTAGAATAACCTGCCATGAATGAAGTCATTTATAAAGAACAGGAGCCTCGGGCTCCTGTTCTTTTTTGCGAGACAGAGCTCTAAGAAAATCGACTTGAGTGATAGGAGAAATGACTGTGGATGAAAGCAGAATTTCCGCATTCCAGCGTGAGCGGGAACGGCTCAATGAAATTGTCATGAAATATGCCGGAACCAGTGTGAAGCGTTTCTATAATATCGACTGGCAGGCCTATCAGGCCGGAGCGCTTCCCGCCAAAACCAAGGAGCTTCTGGGCCTGGTCGCCTCGCTGGTTCTGCGGTGCGATGACTGCATTATGTACCATCTCATTCGATGCCGCGAAGAAGGCGTCACTGATTCCGAACTGGAAGAATCCATTGCCATCGGCCTGGTTGTCGGCGGCTCGATAACCATTCCACATATCCGGCGGATCTGGCAGGCCTGGGATGAAATGAAAGGCCAGAGCGCAAATGACAAAAAATGACGACATCTTTACCGGGTTGCTTGTCGAAATCAAAGAGCTGGTCCTGTCGAAAATCCCTCGTGATGACCGTCTGATGAATATCTGCCGCCTCTTGAATGAGAAGGTGCCCCATTATAATTGGGTTGGGTTCTATCTGGTTGACTGGGCCAACAAGCGCGAACTGATTCTCGGTCCCTATGTCGGTGCGCCGACCGACCATGTCCGTATCCCCTTTGGCAAAGGAATCTGCGGGCAGGCGGCCGAGAGAGAAGAAATTTTCGTGGTCGATGAAGTCACCAGAGAATCAAATTATCTTTCCTGCAGTATCAATGTGAAATCGGAAATCGTCCTGCCGATTTTCAGACACGGAAAGATTATCGGAGAATTCGATATCGATTCGCATACTCCGGCCGCATTTACCGGGCATGACCGAACATTCCTGAATTCTATCTGCGAAATTGTAGCCGGAATAATTTAATGTACCCATTTTAATTGGGCTGATGAAGGAGATGATCTGATATGGCGGATAGTACAACCCCGGAAATATATTCCCATTGGACAGCGCTGAATAAATTCAATTATGGCGTCTATATTGTCTCATCTGTCGCAGGCGACAGGATCAACGGCCAAC
>JAPLUR010000137.1 GCA_026397505.1 Candidatus Zixiibacteriota bacterium | reverse complement strand
TATTGTCTTATAATTTAGATCCCAGGCAGAACGAATTGTTCTAATGCTGGTCAAGTCGATCAATATTGTCTCGTTCCGAAACTTCAAATCAGCCGCAGTAGATTTCTGTGACGGCGTAAATATCTTCTATGGCCGCAACGGGGCGGGGAAATCGAATCTTCTGGAGGCGATCTTTGTCGTTCTTCTGGGGCGCTCATCCCGGGGCGCCGCCGATGCCGTTATGGTCAAGGAAAATGCCGGGGTATACCGACTGGAAGGGGAGGTTGATAGCGATGGGAATGGGTGCACTATTGCGGTAGCATATCAGACCGGGGGAAGAAAGAGAATCACCATTGATCGAGTTGGTGTCCGGGCCGCCGAGCTATTTGAGCGTTGCACGGTTGTCTCGACCGCACCGGGTGATATGGAGATTCTTTCCGGGCCGCCGGCGCGGCGACGGGAATTTATCAATGTCTATCTGTCGCAGGCCTCACCGAAATATCTTTCCAGCCTCGGCGACTACAGTAAGGTGCTGGAACAGAAAAACTCGTTCCTGAAACAGGATAATTCGGAAAGCGACACACCATACAATGAACTTCTTGTCAAATATGGCGCCGCGATAATGCTGGAAAGGAAAAGATTCCTCGATGCTATTGCCGCCAACGCCCGGGAGCATTATCAAAAAATATCCGGGGGGCAGAAGCTGCAGGCCATCTATAATCCTTCCGTGCACCTTGATGGCGGCGTCGTTGATTATGAAATTATCGAGAGAAATTTCAGGGAAAAGCTGGAACGATACAAAGACAGAGAGAGAATTCTTCAGACCGCCCTGGTGGGGCCGCATCGCGATGAGATTGATTTTGAAATCGGCGGTTTTCCGGCGCGAACTCATGGCTCACAGGGGGAACTGCGCACGGCCGCTATATCGCTCAAGCTGGCGGTGTTTGAGTATCTGAAGATAGTTCGGAAAGGGACGCCGATTCTTCTTCTTGATGAGATATTTGCCGAATTGGATGACAACCGAAAAGAGCGACTGATAGAGTCATTCGGGGAATTCGGCCAGCTCTTCTTAACCACCGCTTCACAGGTGCCGGTAATGCTGGCGGAAAAGGGACGGCGTTTCCGGGTTGAAAATGGGACGATTACAATAGAGACGGCAACGGCGCGGGAATAATATGGCTACCTTGAAAATCATAGCAATCGATAAGAGCTTTTCGGGAAAGAGGATTCTGGAGAATATCTCGCTGGAAACATCCGAAGGAGAACTGGTGGTTGTTTTGGGTCCCTCCGGGTGCGGCAAATCGACCATTCTTCGTATCATTGCCGGTCTGGAAACGGCGGATGGCGGCGAGATTTATATCGGCGATCGCCGGGTGGATATGCTGCCGCCCCAGAAAAGGAATGTCGCGCTGGTTTTTCAGAATTATGCACTGTATCCTCATATGACCGTAGCCGGGAATCTTGCTTTTCCTCTGAAAGTGGCCGGGGTGAAAAAAGAGGAGATAAAGAAAAGAGTTGCGGACACCGCCGAATTAATCGGCCTGGGTGACCGTCTGGAATCGCGTCCGGCGGAGCTTTCCGGCGGCCAGCGGCAGAGAGTGGCGCTGGGGCGGGCGATTATCAGGCAGCCCGACTTGTACCTTCTGGATGAACCGCTTTCCAATCTCGATGCCGACTTACGGGTGAGGATGCGCCGGGAGCTGGTGGAACTTCAAAAAAGGCTCGGCACCACCACGGTTTATGTGACCCATGACCAAACCGAGGCGCTCACCATGGCTGACCGTCTGGTGGTGATAGAATCGGGAAAAATCAGGCAGACAGGGACTCCGCAGGAGGTCTATGACCGCCCCGCCGACATCTTCGTCGCATCGTTTCTGGGAACGCCCAAGATAAATCTTGTTAATGGTCACATAGAGAATGGTACTATTCAGCCTCTTGATATTCCTTTTGAGCCATTCGGCAAGGAATACGGCGGCAAAAAAATTGTTATTGGCATTCGTCCTGAGGATATTGTGATCTCGCCACAGGGAAAATATTCCGGGATGGTGAAAAGTGTGGAGTATTTGGGCGATCGGGCGATTATCACTATTGAGATGAATGGTATAAATCTTGTGTGTACCGCCGAGCCGGAGATGGTGAAGAAGAACGACAGTCTCAGGTTTGATTTCCACCGGGAGAAATTCCTTCTCTTTGATGCCGAAAGCGGCGCCAATTTAGGCATCTGAGTTTCCTCCAAGCAAGCATATGGTGTATGGCAGTACAATATCCTGCCTCAATGACAGAATGGTCTCTTCTCAGAACAAGAAAGTAATGAGTGAAAGGTGTTCACCGGGCAAGATTATTTCACTCGCTTGGAGAAACGGAGGATGGAAAATGTGAATATCGCCGCGCCGAACAGCAGCATTGCCATTACATCGGGGTAGAGAATTTCCAACGTCGCCCCTTTCATCATTATGGCACGGGTGATTTTCATGAAATAGCGCAGCGGATTTAGATAGGTCAGGTATTGAATCGGCGGTGGCATATTGGCGATCGGGATGAAAAATCCGGAAGTCATAATTGCAAAAATCGAAAAGAACCAGGTCAGAAACATCGCCTGCTGTTGCGTTTTGGAGACGGTCGAGGCAAACATGCCGATACCGAGCGTGGTAAAAAGATAGACAAACGCAAGAGAATAGAGCAATACCCATGAGCCGACAAACGGGACGCGGAACCATAACACGCCAAAGGCCAGCGCTATCGACATTTCTAAAAAACCAATAAGAGCAAAGGGAATGGTTTTTCCCATGATCAGGGCCGGCGTGGTGATCGGGGTAACCATGAGTTGTTCCAGTGTGCCGATTTCGCGCTCCCGCACGATCGCCATTGAGGTAAGCATCATCGTGATCATGGTCAGCAGCACCGAGACAATCCCCGGAACCATAAAGTCAACCGATTCGGCCTCGGGATTATAGAGCCGTTGTTGCCGCATAGTAATCGGAAGCGACAGCCCGGTAACCTTCTCGTTGTACCGTCCGGTGATGATGTTGATATATCCCAGAGCGATGGCCGCCGAATTGGCATTAGCGCCGTCGACCATGAAGCCGATATCGGCCTTTCTCCGCTCCTGCAGTTGACGGGAAAAATCCTTGGGAATAATTATAGCGGTGCTATAGAGATTTTCGCGGAAGCCATGATCGGCATTCATGACCGGAAAGCGGCTGGCGCGGGTAATAAAATAATCTCCGGCCGACAGCGAGCGGATATATTCGCGCGAATAGACACTGCGATCGAAATCATAAACGGCGGTGTCGATATTCTTGACATCGGTGCTGACCGCATACCCGAGAACCAGCAGTTGAATAATCGGCATGACAAAGATCATCCGGAGCATATTGTGATCGCGGAAAACCTGGCGAAACTCTTTTCTGATGAGGGCGATAACGGTACGAAACATAACTCAACCTATTTTCAGATGAAATTTCCTGGCGGCGGCGGCCAGAAGAATGACCGTAAGGATAACTAGAAAGACCGCCTCCACCCAGAGAACCGACAGGCCGGAACCTTTAAGCATGATGCCGCGGATAATAAGAAGGAAATAGCGGGCCGGCACAATGTGCGTGATATACTGCAGGATAATCGGCATATTCTTTATTTCAAAGATAAAACCGGAAAGCATGACCGAAGGGAGAACAGTGACAGTCAGGGCGGCCATCATGGCCAACTGCTGGGTTTTGACTAAGGTCGATATCAGTATCCCGATCGACAGTGCGGCAATGATATATATCACGCCGAATAAAAGAAGCAACAACGTGGATCCGATGAAAGGAACACCGAAATGGAAAACCGCAAACAGCAGCACCAAAATGGCATCAAGCATAGCCAGCCCGATGTAAGGGATCACTTTCCCGATGATAATTTCCCGGGGGGTGACCGGCGCGGTGAGAAGCTGTTCCATGGTGCCGGTTTCTTTTTCGCGGGCGATGGTGATGGAGGTCAAAAGGGCGGAGATCATCATCAAAATAATGGCAATCAGACCGGGGACAAAGAAATGGGAGGATTTCAGATCGGGATTATAAAGCACCCGGGCAGAGATGGTGACACCGGGAATCTCCATTCCCTCGGGCAGTTTGTCTTTCAAAAATTGCATCAGAACCATATTGGAGTAACTGCTGGTGGCGGCGGCCAGATTGGCATCGGCCCCATCGACCATTAGCCCGATTTCATATTCGGTGCGATTCCCCAACGCCTCGGACAATCCATGGGGGATAATCATAACGGCATTAGCGCCGCCGCGTTTTAGGATTTTTTCCGGGTCAGATATATCGGCCGCCGCATCAGGGCGAAGAAAATAACCGGAGTTGAAGAATCTATCGGCCAGCGCCCGCGATTCGGAGGAGCGATCAAAATCGAGAAAAGCCAATTTGATATTTTTGATATCGAGATTTATGGCGTAGCCGTAAAGAAAAGTCATCAGGACAGGCATGAGAATTGCAATACCGAGCGAGCGCGGGTCGCGCAGGATATGGCGAAACTCTTTAATGGCAATGTACTTTATTTTACGCATCGACACCCTCACGCGAGATAAGTGATATAAAAAGTTCCTGTAGGTCGGGCTGGCGATATTGCTCTATCAATTCCTGGGGGTTGCCCATTTCGATTATTCTCCCTCGGTGCATAATTGAAATCCGCCGGCAGAATTCAGCCTCATCCATATAATGGGTGGTGACAAAGAGCGTGGTGCCGGCATCGGCCAAACGGTAGAGAATTTCCCAGAAGCGTCTGCGGAAAACCGGGTCGACCCCGCCGGTTGGTTCATCGAGGAAAAGGATTGCGGGGCGGTGCAGAAGCGCTGCGGCGAGGGCC
>JAPLUR010000136.1 GCA_026397505.1 Candidatus Zixiibacteriota bacterium | reverse complement strand
CCGATGATCCTCTGGAATGAAAGTCTCCAGCGGCGGCAAAAGCATCATCTCATATCCTAAACGTTCACGTTTTGTTTGCATAAACCTATATAACAAATCCACCCCCTCAAAAAACAAGACTTTTTCAACAGTCCCCTTCGTTCGGGGTTCCGCCCTACTGCTGCCCGGATGACCAAAATGGATTCTGGCTTTCGCCAGAATGACAGTTATAGGGGCATTTTCCGAAAGGGTGGGCCACCCGGGCCCTACGTGCGGTTATTTCTTCCGGCCGCCACGGGAAAGGTAGTTGGCCAACTCGATATACGAGCCGAGCCGTATCTCCATCCGGGCCGCAGTATCCGGGTGAGAATTGATGACATTGAATTGGAGGTAATCAGGCGTGTTCATGTCGTACAGGATTTTCCCGGCGCCGAGCCAGTTGAAAAAGAAAAACCGTTTTTCTATCAGCCCCAATCGATCCTCGGCCGTTATTACCGCAAAACCGGAGTCGTCGGGAGGAAGATTGAGCAGGTCGCGCCCCCAACTGTACTGTCTTGTCTCTATCCCCAGCAAATCGATCAGAGTCGGCAGAATATCGACCTGGCTGCTTATTTTGCCGATTATGGTTGCACTATCACCGAGCAGTTTCGGTCCGTAGATGAGGAGCGGGATATGGAAATTCCGCGGCGCCAGAGGGTACTTGCCGCCCTGATGCGGACAGTGGTCGGCGGTGATAACAAAGATGGTGCTGTCGAAGAGAGGTTCGGATTTGAGGCTGTCGATAAATTCGCCCAGCGCCCAGTCGGTGTAGTAGAAAGTATTGAGCATATTACCGTCGGGGACGGCCTCACCGTACTTCTTGAATCGATCGTCCGGTATCAAATAGGGGTCATGATTGCTCAAAGTCAAAACGGCCAGATGGAAGGGGCGCGGGAAATTGCTCACCTCATGCGCCAGCTTGTCGAAAATGACATGGTCGGGAATGCCCCATTTACCCAGCCGGGCGGATCGGTCAAAATCGCTTTCGCCGTAGAATCGCTCATATCCGGCAGTACGCAGGAATCCTTCCATGTTGTCAAACTCGATATCGCCGCCATAGGCGAAAGTTGTACTATAACCTTTCTCGCGCAGGATGTCGCCAATCGAGCGGAACGGGTAGCCGGCGGCGTACCGTTTCATTATCGAGCGGCCGGGAAGCGAGGGAAAGGAGCAGAGGACGGCGGGAATACCTCGGTTGGTGCGCACGCCATTGGCATAGAAATTATTGAATAGAATGCCGTGATTGCAGAGGGTGTCGAAATCCGGGGTGACGCCGAAACGGGAACCGAGGGCGCCAATTTTATCGGCCGACCAGCTTTCCATAATGATAATGATGATGTTTGGTTTAAAGGGGAAGCGATCCTTCCCCGGAATTTTATGTTCGAGGGAGAAATTCTCGGGCATCTCGGGCTTGATATTCAACATATCAAGCACGGTACCGTAAGTATCTTCGACAGGGTAAAAGGAGAAACGGTCGCTTTCCTGTCCGAAGAGCTTTCTTCCCTCCTGAAGCTCCTCATAAATGGAACGGGTCAGCGTATAGATGCCGTTAAGGGCGGTTTGATTGAGGAATTGGTCATCACTGAAAAAGGCGGCGCCCCAATCAAGCGGTTTCATACCGACGCTCCCTCTGATGCCCAAGACCAGAAGCGCCGCGGCCATGACATAGCAGATAATCCTTTTGGTCAGTCTGCCCGAGGGAGGAGTTGCGCCGGCTTTCCGGAATATTTTTCGTACCGCCAGATAGAATATTACTGTCACGAAAATCCAGAGGGCCAGCAGCATCCAGAAGCCGGGGTAGGAAATGGCGCTGTATAGAAACAGGCTGGGATAGACTATATAATCAACCGCCCAGTAATTCATGCGGCTGCCGAAATTATCGAAATATCTGATGTCGGCCAGGGAAATCATGAAGGCCATTGAAAAGATAACGGTAAGGACGATGGAAAACATTTTCTGCCCGAATTGAGACGACAGCTTTATGAAGGGAAGAAGCGAGATCACGAAAAGAGGCAAAATTATCCATGACAGGATAACGATATCGAAGCGGAGCCCTAGCCAGAAAGAATAGGCGATATCGGAGGCTCTGCTGTCGCGTATCAGCGGCAGGTGGGCCAGAAGAAAGAGCGCCCGGCAGAAAGAGAAAAATAATATTCCATTCAGAAAAATAACGAGCCAGGCTCTCAACTTTCCGGTCGGGATAAGAATCTTAAATAAATTCATAATTCACGCGAGATGAAGCTAAGAGGATCATCAGACCTTGCTCGATTCGGTGAGGCTGAGCATGCGCCGAATCTCTTTTTGTCGTTCCGACCGGTTGAGTTTGCGGATATTGATTACTTTGCGACCGGGCGAGCCGATGGCGACTTTTTCCACCGCATAATGATGTTCGGACAGCGCGGCGATCTGGTGCAGATGTGTAATGACCAGGGTTTGATAATCTTTAGAGAGCGCACCAAGTTTTTTGGCCACGGCGTGGGCGGTGACGCCGCCTATTCCGGAATCGATTTCATCCAGAACCAGTAAGGGGCGGTACTTTCCGGATTTGGTTTTGTCGGCGGCTTTGAGCGCGAGCATGATTCTCGATATTTCGCCGCCGGAGGCGGTTCGGGCCAAAGGTTTGAGCGGTTCGCCCGGATTGGCGGAGATCAAAAAACGGCCGGTCTCGAGACCGCAGGGGCCGGGTCTCAATCGCTGATTATCAAGCAGGATTCCCTCGGGATCGGCGATGCAACTGAAATCATATTTGAATCGAGCCGAATCGATACCCAACTGCTTCAGCTCTTTCTCGACCCTTGCGGCAAGTTGCACCGAGGCCTCCCTGCGCCGCGCGGATATGGTCAAGGCGTCGGTACCGTACTGGGCGGCCAGACGGGTTTCTTCATTCTGCAGGAGCCGGATATGTTCATCAATGTCAATCCCGGCGCCGAGCTGTGATTTTATTTTCTGCAAGGTTTCCAATATTGTCTCCTCGGAACCGCCGTACTTTTTCCTGAGACGATAAATCTCATCCAGCCGCTGGTTGATTGTCTCCTGCCTTTCGGGATCATCAGGAATGGAGGCGCGATATGATTCCATTTCCACCCGAAATTCCTCGAGATTGACAATAGAATTATCAAGGAGCTCCATTTGCTCTTGCAGGGCCGGGTCGAGGCCGGCCATCTGCGCCAGTTCTTTGCGGCAGGAGCGCAGCATATTCAGCGCGGAGTTATCCTCCTGTTCGATGATATTGAGGATGCCGGTCGCCTTTTCGCCCAGCAGGCGTGACGAATCGAGTATTCTCTTCTCGGCCACAAGCCGGGATTCCTCGCCGACCTGAATGCGGGCCTTTTCGATTTCCTCTTTCTGGAAAAGAAAAAGCTCCCGCTCATTTTTTTCCAACTCCCGGCGTGATTCCAGGTTAATCAGTTCTTTTTTTACCGACTCCCACCGATGGAATAATTCCTGCAATGCGGCGACCTTATCGGTCAGTCCCGCGAAGCGGTCCAGAAAGGTTTGGTGATTGTTCTCATCGAGCAGTTGTTGATGCGAATGCTGGCCGAACAGTTCAGCCAAATACCGGGTTATTTCACGCAGTTGGGTCAGGGTGACCAGTTGTCCGTTGACAAAATTGCGGGAGCTTCCTTTCAGGAGTATTTCTTTGCGCAAGGTGATATGATTATCCTCGTACTCGATGCCAATGGCTTTCAGCCTGGCGGGAATTTCGGGAGAGCCGGCAATCTGGAAGTCCCCTTCTACAACGGCCAATCTGGCCCCGGAGCGAACATCATCTTTGTCCGCTTTCTCGCCGAGGAGCTGAGCAATGGCGCCGACAATAATCGATTTCCCCGCTCCGGTCTCACCGGTGAGGACATTAAAGCCGGTATCAAGGGTCAAATCCAAATTGTCCACCAGGGCGAAATCCTCAATGTGCAGTCTTGTCAGCATTCTTTGATTCACTATTCCTGCCGTCGGCTGATGAGTCCGGTCAGCTCGGCAGTCAACTGTTTTGATTTCTCCAAATCGCCTTTTTCTTCCGCGATTTTCAATTCACCCTTAAGGCGGTCAATGATACGTTCCCTCTTGAAGTAGAGAATTTTCCTGACATAGTCTTTAACCGTGAGAGGGATATTCTGTCCGTGCCAATCGATTTGAACCAGTGAGGAAATCTCGGCCTCGGCTTCTTTATCTTCGAGCATATCTATCAGGATACCCTCGGAGACCGTCCCCTGAACATTGTAGATGGTCAGAATCAGCGAGTAGATTTCACCCAGGCTTCGCTCCTGAAAATCCTCTTTGACGATTTTCTCTCTAACGGTGTCAATATGGTCGGGGTGGTTCATAATCAACGATAACAGCTCTCGTTCGATATCAATGATCTTTTTGGGCGGTTTAATTTCGGTGGCCGGCCTTGGTCGGGATTCGGTGCCGGGGAGAAGGTCGAGAAGGTTCTGCGGAGAGGTTTGCAGGAGTCCCGCCGCTTCATCGATAAAGAGGCGCCGGCGGGTGAGATCACCAATGCGCCCGGCCAATTCGGCCAACTCCTTAATAAATTTCTCTTTGACGATAATGCCGCTTTTCCTGATGTCATAATCGCGCATGCGATATTGAAGATATCTTAAGGCATGGGATTTGAGTTC
>JAPLUR010000135.1 GCA_026397505.1 Candidatus Zixiibacteriota bacterium | reverse complement strand
GGCGGTCGATGACACCCGCGGTATCGTTATCAAGTATGAGGATAATCTTATCAACGCCTATTACCATTCCACCTGCGGCGGGTATACCGATGATATCGAGGAGGTCTGGGACAAACCGGCCGCGCCGTACCTCAAGGCGGTCGACGACAGCGGCATCTGCAACTGGTCGAAGTATTTTCAATGGAAAGAATCATTCACGGCACAACAACTGAAGATGCGCCTCGAGCAGTTTCTCTCGGCCGAGCGGGGGCGCGAAATACAAATGGGCGATATTCTGGATATCAAAGTGACCTCCCGAACCACCGGCGGGCGGGTGGCCGGACTGGTCGTGAAAACTGCCGAACGCAACTACACTTTCGGTAAAGACCGTGTCCGCTGGGTTTTCAAGCGTTCCTCCAATCCGGAAATGATTCTGCAGTCGGCCCGCTTTGATGTTATCACCGAACATGACACGGCCGGGAGACTGACCCGGGCCGAACTGGTCGGCGGCGGGTACGGCCATGGTGTCGGAATGTGTCAGTGCGGGGCGCTCGGAATGGCCCGCAAAGGAATAAAATTCGACCAGATCCTGCCCTTCTACTATAATAATACCCGACTGGTCAAGCTGTATTGATCCCGGCAGGATTCCGGAAATCCCATATAACATTCGAAATATTTTAATGTCTCCTGGTCGGTGTTTCCCTATATTTCCGGAAGGATATGGAAAATCGTCCAAAGACAGTCATTCTTAATTCTCGGCAGGGGAGACGACCGGTAGGGAACGACCCCTGGATAGTCAGCACCGCCCGCGCCGTGCAGGCGGCTTCCTTGCGCGGCTGTACTATTCTGACCTCGGTCGGCATATCCGGCTTTGAGCTGCCGCTTTTTCTCGCTGCCAGAGATAAATTATCTCAGAAGATTTTTATTCCCTTGGGACGCGGCGAGACAATTCCCGCCATGCAGAAATTCTGCTCCGAGCAGTTTTGTCTCGTGGAAGAGACAGTAGAATGGCGCGTAATCGAAATCGGCGAATCGGCCAATGATCCCCGCGATCTTCCATTACGGCGGGACCGATTGATTCTGAATGAAGCCGATATTGTCTATCCGGTCTCCATCCGTCCGGGCGGCAATATGGAACGGCTCTTGTTTGATATTTCCGGACAGAAAATCGTTGAGGATAGCTTCCGCGTGCCGTATCAGGCAGCGCCGCGGCATATCAAGCTGGAAATAGAACCGCAAAAAGTCAATCGGGAGATGGATGCCCTGCTTGATAATTATCTTATTCACTGGACTAAGAGCAGTCATACCCCCTGGCCCGGTGAGAGATGGTGTGATTACTATGAAGCGATCGTCCAAGCAATAGATACTTATCCCCGTTCGGGATTGGATACTTTGTGCCGCATTCTGGAAGAAAGAAAAATCCGGGCATCATTTCGTCACCACCGCAAGGGATTTCCGGCCGTAGCCTTCTCGGCCCTGAAACCATCGGAGGCGGCCGGCCTGATGCAATGGCGGGCCCGTTTTCAGGAAATGACCTTTGAGCCGTATGGAATCGCCGTTGAAAAAAAACTGGCCGCAGAAACAGGAATCAAAAAAGTATTTTACGGCCATCCGGATATGTACCGATATCTCGAGGAAGAGCACAAACCTTATTTCCAGAGCATCGGCATCAGAGGCTTCTGGATGCCGGAAAAGGAATATCGCCATATCGGAGAATTTGACCTTAGAAAAATCCCGAACGACAAGCTCATGGTAATCGTCTGGCGTGAAGAAGAAAAAGAAAAAATAAGCGATCTTTTTGGCGGGACAGTATTATCCCTCTATCGGTGATTATCTAAAAATCAATGGGGTGAGTGGTTCAGGTCTTCTTGATAGATTCGAGAAGATTGAGATATCGCTGGGCCCATTTTTCGCGCGTATGGTGGCTGGTGACATAGTTATGATAACGCTTGCCCAGTTCATCACCGTCGATCTTCTTATTATACAGGGCGCGGACAATCTCGGCCAGCTGCTCGGGGTGTCCCGAAGAATAAGTCAGAGCCCCTCCGGCTTTTTCCAGGAGG
>JAPLUR010000134.1 GCA_026397505.1 Candidatus Zixiibacteriota bacterium | reverse complement strand
ATAATGTCCTCTGATCCATTTTAATTATACGATTTCCAGCGGATTCATCCGCAAATATTCTGTCGCCTTAATCTTCCGCTCGATATTGGCGTAACCGCGCTCCACCTGCTCCACGGTCAGATCCAGCACTTTCGCCGCCTCGGCGGGGGGAATCGTATTCTCCATCGCATACCAGAGCATATCCATATGGTAAAAATCGAGTCCAAAGAAGAATTCCTCCTGCGTTACTTCGGCGCTGTAAGTATCAGTCGTGGGAACTCGCCTGATAATCTCATCCGGAACGCCAAGGTATTCCGCCAACTGATAAACCTGTATTTTGAAAAGGTGTGCAATCGGCTTCAGGTCGGCCCCCCCGTCGCCATACTTCACAAAAAATCCCTGACAATGCTCATCCTTGTTGCCCGTCCCGACCACCGCCCAGTTTCTTTTCTCGGCGTGGTAATACAGGGTGGTCATACGGAGCCGCTGTTTCAGATTGGATGAAGCCACCACCTGAAGATAGACCGAGGGCGACATCCTTTTCGATTGAATGCGTCCCTGCTTATCCTCGACCGTGAGGGTGAAGAAGTTGAAAGTCTCCTTTTCAAGAATATTGGTCGGGTTGGTAATCTTCGCCGTGTAACTGGAATCAAATTCGGGGAATAGCTCTCTTATCGCCTCATCCCTTCTCTGGTAACATCCCATCCCCTCCAGTCCGGACGATATATTTTCCAGTGTCGTTTCAAAACCGAATTTTTGGGCCAGTTTTTCGGCCAGTGTTCGGCTTTCCCCGGCCGATTCCTTTTCCGGCATCATAATGCCGAGCACCTTTTTCGGTCCCAGGGCGCGGGCACAGAGAGCGGCACATACCGAGGAATCGATTCCACCGGAAATTCCGACAACGGCCCCCCCTTTCTTGAGAGTCCCTCTTATCTGGGTCAAAATTGTCTGACAGAGTTGATCGGCCACTTTTGCCGCATCGATTTTGAGACTATCTTTACTGAATTTCAATTCTCATTTCCTTTACAGTTATTGTTTACGGCATCTATTACGAACATTTCTGAGCTAAACTATATATTTTTTTTGGGGTTCCGGCAACTACTTAAAAGCCGTCTTTCCCGGGGACCCCACGATCCGGTGATAATAATCCAACTTCAAGGATTATATCGGCTTAGTTGATATTCTTCTTAAGTCGATGGGAATAATCGGATAAAACATCCCGGCAATCCGTGCGGGCGGGTATTGGATTGGAAGAACGGGCTGGCGGGTTCAAGATGAATAGACAAATCCGAACCGGCCAATACCGCACAGGATCCGGCGGGCTAAAAAGCGATTTTTATATAACTTATCTGATCAAAAGAAGCCGGCCGCTTATGTCAGTTCCCTCCAGATACCATAGGTAGACGCCCGCGGCCGCAGGATTACCCTCGGCATTGGTTCCATCCCAGACTACCTCTCCTCCCGGAATATCAGTGAAACGCCGGATGGTGGCGCCTGAAACCGACATGATTATCAAATTTGAATTCGGGGGAAGCCCGGTGAAGGTCGCGCTTTCGCCCCGGTAAGGTTTAAAAGGATTGGGATAAACATGAGCCAGCGGCGCGATTTCAATGGAAAGCGGCTCACAGTAATTATAATCGTTGGCTCTAGCCCGCCAGTAATAAGTGATTCCGGTTGAAAGTTTGATATCGACTTTCCAAGAGGTGGTATTCCCCGAAGCCTGTGACACCGGCGGCGAAGACGCCGCCGGTGTCACAAATTCAGTATCCGTTGCCACCTCGAAATGATAGACATTTCCCGTGGCGGTGTCGATATTTCTTACGACCAGCAGGGGGTAAGAGACATTCAGCACGGCTCCATCGGCGGGACTGACCGCCACTACCTGGCTGTCAATCCCCAGCGACATATCAACCTGCGCCTTGGCCGAAGCCACATTGGAGAGCGAGGAAACATTGGGTACTTCATCCGCCGCTTTCATGGCAAAATAGTACAATTGATCCGGAACCAGACCGGTCATCAAAAGCGATTGATTACTGCCGGCCGGACGAGGCGCGGGAGGATTCTGAAGCTTGACGGCATTGCTCCAATTGGCCTCGGTAATCGTCGCTGCGGCGTATCTGATATCATAGGCGGCTGCGGTTCCGCTGTTACCATCATTACCGGTTGCGGTCCAGGTCAAGAGAGCCTCTCCCGCATTGTAACCCGGCAGGGCCCCCAGATTGTCAATCGGGCTGGGAGCAATTGAATCAATGACCTCGGCCCCCTGGGTATTGCTCAGAGTAATGGCCGGGAATAGAGATGTCGCCGAAATGGTATGGTTAATTGAAGTACTATCGCTTCCTTTCCTGGCCTTGATAACGAAATTGTTATAGCCGGTCGAATCATTGGAAGTTCTCGACTCCCACCAGTAAAGAACCGCCTTGCTTATAAGACCGGCCCCGGAGGTAGTGCCGGACACGACCGTATCGCCATAATTATTGATGACCCAGACCGACGCGCCGGACACGGGAAGGCTGTTATTACCCCTGACATATATCTTGAGCATCCGCTCCAGACCAAGTTCCAGGGTTCCGTTGGACGTGCATGAAAAATTAATATCCTTGTCCGAGGCGGCGCCTTCATAGACACCGTCGCAAACAGTATTACCGGAGCAATTCCAGTTATTGCAGGCATGGCCGACCAGAAAGGTCTGCGGATTATAATTCGGGGAATAAAGATTGAAGGTATCGGCGTAGAGGGTAATTCCCCTGGCGCCCTCATTGATTTCACCATATTTGACCAGAATATTATCACTCTCGATACGATTATATCTGAATAGCAGAGTACTATCGGCAATCATGACCGCATCAAAAGTGATGCCATAAGCGGTTGCGCCCGCCCCCAGCGATCTGGCGCGGAAAGTGTTATATTCGACTATGCTATAAGTATTGACGACACCGTCGGCTTCGCCGGAGGAATACCTGAAGGGGGTCACCGACTTCCCATAACTTGAACTGGCCGGATCGGCATCACCGGTGGCGGTAATGGTATTATTATAAACATGAACATGATGACACCCGTTACGGATCCGCAGAGCATGCGTTTCCATATGATTCTCATCATATTCGGCGTTCGGTCCTTCATGAATGTCTATATTATTATCGTGTATTTTCACATAGTTGTCGTCCGTTCCGCGGGTATGCTCGACCAGAATACCGCGCCCGCCCCCGTATTCGGTGCCGCTGGTAATCACGTTATGGTGGACGTCGGTTCCCGGGCCGGGGCGGCTTAAAGCAATGGCATAAGGATTCGATGAGGAGGCGCAGGTTCCGGCATAGGAAGTATATTGGAAATTATGGGCATCGACCATGACGGAGCAATTATAGATCTTGAAGACGCCGTACTGATCCGCGCTTCCGCCGGATAGCCTCATTCCGGCATGAGGGGTACTGATCATTCTGACATCGTGTATGCTGATGTTAAAGGTATATCCCTTGGAAACGGCATAAGCCGAGTCAAATGAGGCGGCCATATTGAAAAGAACGGCATCAAACTGGCAGCGGCTGCGGTAATAATCGACTTCGCTGTAAAAAGTACCGCCTGAGATTTCGGTATTGTATCCACCCGAAACTGAAATGCATTTGCCGTTATAGCCATTGGCCCTCATATTGACATTCTTCACCAGAATACCTTCCCCGCTCCCGAAAACGAGGCAGGTATTATAGTTGATCAAAGTGTCGCTGTTATTGGAGGGTTTATGGATAATCCAGCCGCCTTCGAGTATGATGTCATGAAAAGGATAACCCGAGAGCGAGTTGACCAGAATGCCCTCATTACCGGCGCCGTCCCCGGTACCAAATTCCAGCGTGTCGCTCCCCAGATCTACATACCAGTGATGCATGACGGTTCCACTCTGAGGGCTCAAAATAATCCCGCCGGTGGCGGAGGACAGTTTCGTTCCGGCGATAGTTACCGTATCCCAGAGATCGGCGGAATGCATACTCTGTCGAATGGTATACGGCAAAGAGGAAATATCAATGCGACCGGCCAGACAGGGACTGACCAGCGCCAACGATAAAACCGACAGCAGAACCGGAACAAGCAAATTTCGGCTCTTAAATATATTCAGAATAATCACTCTGCCTCCTTGAAGTTCTACCGGATCGGCCACGATTACTTTTACAACCTGGTGACTCTGTCCGGGCATTATATATTAACATCGGCATAATCTTCCTACCTTAAACCGGATTGCTTCTTCCCTACCCCCGCTGACGCCGCGGGCCGGAAACAAGCCATATCTGGTGCTGGTAGTTACCTATTATACAGCGAAAGAATCATTTTCCTTCTCCAATCTAAGCTAATAAATTCAATATCGTTTGGAAACAGTTCTTATCATCACTTCGGCCAACTTTCCACTCAATAAACATAATTATCCTACCAATATGAGTCAAAAATGATGCCAGCGATGAAAGCCTTTTGCAATAATTAACTATATGATAATTAGGACTTTATGATGCTCGGCGAAATCTTAATAAGAGACTCCAAACAAATTCAGGTTAGCAGTGTTACAGTTGATTTGATATTTAATTGTAATCTCTACGGAGACAAGCGATTATATCCATGATTCAAAGATGAACATTAGCAGGCGTTGCACATGATTTGGTCATTGCTTTCTGCCGAAATTCTCGCATAAACGGTCGACTATGGCTTCGATAAAATGCTCTCCCCCGCCTAAAGTCATTACATAATCGTAACCGTTTCTTTCAAATTTCCGGCGATAAGCCTCATCGGACCATGCGAGCTGGATTGCCAGGGTGAGGGCTGAAATATCTTCAGGCGGGACAATAATGGCCGTTTCCGCCGGCAGCACATCATCCACCCCCGGCCCTGCGGAGATAATGACACACTTTTTAAGCGCCATAGCCATGATATAAACTGCAATCCCGGCTTGCGTGATAATATCTTTCTTGATTGGTATTACCACCAGACGCGCGGCCGACATATATTTCACGAACAGTTCCACGCTGCCATCATGACGGATAATCTCGACATTCGGGGGAGCGGATGCCGCATCAAGGAATGAGCCGTGAGGGGCCAGTTCCGCGTTGGAGACGGTGACTATTTTGACCGGATAAGGCAGCTTCCTCGCCGCGGCAAAGAGCGTATTGAAATCGCGGCGAGATTTCCCACCGCAGAAAATATAACCCTCGTCGGTAACAGTTGTCTTTGATATCAAATCAAAGGCATTAATCTTATATGGCAGGTAGCGAAATTGCTCCGGCCGCAGATGAAAGTACTTCTGATAGCCGCTTGTGTCTTTCATCAATACCAGGAATAGATGGACCTTTTTCAGCAGAAGCACTTTCCAGGGATGGAGAAATCTCTCACGAAAAGTGCACGGCCGGGTCAGAAGCAAATCAACGGTCACCAGACGACAGCAATTGAAAGGAATGATCAATTTGAGGAAGGCCAGCAACAAAATATCGAATGATATGAAATTAAGAACTATATAGTCATATCCGAATGATTTCCAGAACATCCGCAGAACGGTTGCGAAACTGTTGATGGTTTTGGGATAGCGGTGGAGTTCAATCTCCACGCCTTCCTTATGAATTTCCTGCAGGCTGTAAATATTGGAAATAATTTTCAGTTTCATCTCAGAGACGGCTCTTCAAATGCAAGGCTGATGTTTTCGCTAATTTTCCGCGTCTTCATAAATTTTCTCATGCTCGCCAACCATCCTGGAAATACTATATTTCTCAAAAGCCTCGTGTCGCCCCTTAATACCCTGCTGAATTCTCAACTCCTTATTCTCTATCAACAGGCCGAGAATTTCCACCAGCTTCTCCATGTCCCCACTTGGGAAAAGAAATCCATTTTCTCTGAGCGCTTCAATATTGCCGCCGACCGCGGTTGCAGCAACCGGCAATCCCGCCGCAAGATATTCAATGATGGCGTTGGAATAGCTTTCGCCATCGGAGGTCAGGCATGCGATATCTGAGGCCGCCAGATATGGAACGACATCAGGAACCGATCCTGGCAGCGAAAACAGTTTCTGCAATCCCTGTTCTCTGACGGCCTCACTGATTTCTGCTTCTATGGGCCCGGCGCCGAGAAGTAAGAAGCGTGTCTGAGGAAAGGTCCTGTTAATTCTCTCCGCGGCATTGATAAAAAGAGGGATATTTTTCTCTTTCCGCAGATGCGAGACCATAATTATGAGAATATCGGATTCGCCTATGTTTAGATGTTTCCTGGTATCCCATCGATATTTTTCATCCACGGTTTCAAAACGGGAGAGGTCAAGTCCGTTGTAAATCACCGCGATTTTCGCGGGATCTATTCCTTCATATTGCCTAATCGATTCTTTAGTCGCGGCGCTGTTGGCCAGATATTTCCAGGTCAGGCGTTTGATAATGCGAAAGACGCGAAGCAACCCTCTTCTGCCCCAGAAACCGGGGCCAAGATTCCTCCGGCAGGATATAATCTTCCTTACCCCCGCCAGCCGCCCGGCTATGGCGCCGAATATAAAAGAATCGTGAAAATAGGTCTGAACAATTTCAATCCTATTTCCCCGGCAATATCTCCGGAATCGCAGAACTGCGACCAGCGCTTTCCAACTCAGCAAGCGCGGCACATCAAGTACCGTAATCCGCGATTTATATTCGCTGGATTCAAGCCAGGCGGTATTCTGAAGACAAAAGAGATGAACTTTGAATTTCTCTTTATCAAGATTATTGTAGAGCATCAGAAGCTGCCCTTCGGTACCGCCGTTGGCACCCCACATACGATCTATCAAGAATATTACATTGATCATAGCACCCTTATTCCGAAAAGGCGCAGCTTGCGGATACAATACAGGTAAGTATAATTGAGCTTCTTGATACTCTGCAACTGGGCTTTATTGGACCGCTCCACTGCTCCCAGTATGCTCACACCCTGCCCCTTGTATTCCTTAAGCGCATAGGTCATCAGATATGGCCGAATCCCCATACCGCGGTAGATCGGGGAGGTCATTGCATCGGCAGAGATGACCTGCCCTTTTCCCGGCGTGACAGTCAGCCCCGCCCTTATATAGAGATCGCTATGGTGAAGCCCCCAGGTGACTGCGACCAGATTACCGTTGTGAAAAGCGGCAAAACAGTCGTCGCCCAACTCTAATCTGGTCATAATTGTCCCGAATTTCCTGGATTCCGGCTCAATCCCGAGGAAAGTCGCCAGGTGGCCGATATCTTCTTTCCTGAGTTTACGGCATTCAACATCGACTTTCGGCTTGAATGAGAATACGGCATCTCCCTGATAAGTATAGAAATTGAACACTCTATAATCAATTATGACTCTGAGCGCTCTCCTAAACGCGCGCCCCAAAAATACAATGGCGCCGTTCCGACGTATGAAATCAAGTATCTGGCTCTTTAAAATCATGAGCTTTTCATTTTTCAGTATGCTCTGAATCGGAGTTGTCGCTTTCAGTCGATCGTATAATTTTATCCGGAGGCGTGACCAGTTATTTTTGTAGATGGTAACCTGATAATTGATATACTCGCGGTTAGTCAATAAATTCTTATATTGGTGCGCCCCGCGCGAAAAATCCAAATCATATCCTCGCCTGATAAGATATTCGGATTGCTGAAGAAGGAGCAGAATTCCGGGAGAGCGATCACGAAAATAGACATTGATGGCAATGGTATAGTGGTTTATCACTTTTCCATATTCAAAATTGAAAATCATCGCCACCGACAGATCGCCGCTTTTCAAAACAAAAAAACAGATTTCACCCAGCGGGCCGAGTGTCCTCACAAGTTCGTTGAAAAATCGGCAATTTTCCTCCCGGAGAAATTTGCTCGGCGAACCTGTCTCGCGCCAGCGATTGATATGCAGAAGAAAAAACTGCGGCAGAATTTTTTCAATTTCGGCCGGGTCGGTTATTTTCTCCAGTTGGAGTCCGCTCTCGCGGTTGAAGTGGTTGACCGCTTTTTTCAGCGTTGCCCCGCGATGATAAGTAAAATTGGCTCTCTCATCAACGAGCCCATTATATATATATCCATAACAGGTCTCTATTTCTTTTTTCAAATGGGGCCGGCCGGATTCATTCAAAATCTCTTCGATTATCGGCAATGTCCCGGAACGGTCGGAAATCTGGGAGAGTTCCACCACATCCCATTCTGATTTATGGTCATCAAGATAGCCGATTATTTGACGAGCAATCAATTGTTTATCCGCACCAATAAAATCGCAATAATCGACATTGGGGGTGCCGATAAACTGAATGACATACCGTTTGCGGCCAAGTCCCCCCACCAGGGATCTCATCAGCGGCGCCAAACCGACAATTTCCGGGCCTTCCCTGACGACCAGAAGAAACAATTCCTTTTCCCGTCCATAGACCTTCCACCAGCTATAAAGCCATTCGAAAGTAAGAAAGACATTCTTCGTGTCATTTCTTTCGAGCAGCTTATTCCAGTCGGCTTTCAACTTCTCAAATTCTGCCGGATTGCCGATTTTTTCGACCATAGTCATCAAATGATAATAATGCTTTTCTTTGCCGGTTGTAAAATCTATTTATCGGTGGAAATTCGGTTCTGGCGTCCCGGCCTTAACCTTCGCAGCATAAAAGCCGTTCCCGACAGGGTCATTTTGAATTCGCTCAATCCCATATCATTTCCAATATTGACCCTCTTCAGTTCGTACATGTCGCAGCCGGCTCGATTCAATCCCTCGATTGTGGTCAAAGCGCAACCGAATTTCTCTGCGACGATTCTTTTTATGCCTTCGTTAAAGTCAGCCATGGTACCATTGGGATAGGCAAAATATTCAACTTTCTCGGATAAAATTCTTTCAAGCGCCTCCTGAGATTGGTTTATCTCGTCTCGCATAACAGAGTCCGGGAGTTGGGTCAATATTTCATGGGTGACCGTGTGCGCGCCGAAACTGACCAGGCCGCTTTCGGACATCTCTTTTATCTCATCCCAGCCGAGCGGCAGGAACGGCTCGCTTATTTGGGGATTTATGGCACATTTTAGCCTGGAGCGAATGGCTTCTATTATTCGGGCCTTCTCCTGATACGGCATTCTTTTCAGGGCGCCGCATATGGCATCTCTGGCCTGATACTTTTTCTTATGATCGCTGATATCAAGTTGCCCGAGGCCAAGATCATTCACATCGAGCATGGTCTCGGCGGTACTCATCAGCAACAGGTATATGTAATCGGTCCAGAGAAATCCCTCGTATTGGCCGCCTCTGTCCACAAAGGATGTGGTCAGAAAAATTGTGGCCGGGATATTGTGCTTTCGCAGAATGGGATAGGCGATAGTCCGGTTATTCCGGAAACCATCATCAAAGGTAACTACAATGCTGTTTGGAACCATCGGCTTTTCCTTCCGAAGCATGGCGACCGCTTCGGAAAGCGCAATCGGATGATAATGGCGACCGATATATCGCATTTGTTCTTCGAATCGGGCAGATGACAACTGTGTCCAGACGCCGATTTCCCTGTCCGTGACACCGTGATACATCAAGATGACAATCTTGTCCCGATTGAAATACCGAACGGTTTGCCAAACACCCCGAATATAAAAGAGCCGGAATAGAATTTTCTTTAATATCTTTAGCATAAAGTGCCCTGCATCATTTGGCGCAACCCTTTTGATAAACCTCTGACAACAGATCCATTTGCTTTTCAAAGGAAAAGGAGTCTGTCACCACCTGATAAGCGGCCTCGGCCAGTCTTTTTCTTGCCTCGAAATCGGCGGCAAGCCTAAGTACCGCCCGGCTCAAGCCGGAGATGTCGCCCGCCTTGACCAGCAACCCGCTCTCTCCCGATTTGATCAGTTCCGGGACACCGCCCACCGCGGTTGCTATCACCGGTATACGCAATGCCATGGCCTCAAGAACGATATTGGGAAGTCCTTCAGAAAGAGAGGGGTTGATCAGCATATCGGCTCCTTTCAGGCAGCCGAGCAGATTTTTCTCAAATCCGGGGCACATGATTATTTCTTCAAGTCCGGCGCGCGATACCTTGTCTCTTATCATTTGAAAATCGGGGCCGTCACCGAATATGATAAAACGAAGCCGATCATTCTTCTTAATTGCCTCAGCCGCCGCTTTGACCAGATAGATTTGCCCTTTTTCGCGGCTGAACCGCCCGCCGGCGACTGCTGTTATCGAATCGGTGGGAAGCTTAAAGCGCGCTTTCAGGTCAATGCGTTCTACGCCCCGAAAGCTCTCCGGGTCGATAGCATTGGGCACCGAGGTTATTTTCTCGGGGTGTATGAACAGACGGGTGAGTTTGCCTTTCTGGGCTTCCGAAACCGCCGCAATATGCGTCGCAAAGCGGATAAATATCTTATCCAGAAGGCTGTATACTCGTACCCTCAGAGTATCTTTGGTCCAACCTCGCGAAAAGGCAATCCACTTCGTTTCGGTACCTTTGACCGCCCGGAAACCGATAAGATGGGTTCGATAATCATGAGTGCAGAGAATATCGACATGTTTTTCTCTGATAAATTTCCGCACTGCGCCAATCGCTTTGAGATCATAGGCATTCCTGACTTCGAAGAGATAGACAGGAACGCCGTCCTGTTCCATGACCCGCAGGAATTCCGGCCTTTGACCCTGCTCCGAGAAAGAACCGGCTATAATGTCGTATCCGCGGCTTATCGCCATTCGGGCATGAATATGAATCTGCCGCTCCGGCCCGCCATAGAAATTGGATGCTCGCAAATGGAGAATTCTCATCTCCCCTCCGCGACTCTGCAAAGAAAAAGGCTTAGTTTTTCGGCCAGCCGATTCCAGTCATAATGCTTCTCGACCAGTTCCCTTCCCGCTCGACCGAGACGCGCCCTCAGGTCTCCGTCATTTAAAAGGCGTTCGACAGCGGTTGCGAATTGCTCCGGACTGTCGGCCAGCGAAATTTCTTTTCCATCCGTCACCAGCAATCCCTCGGCGCCAACCGAAGTCGACACCACCGCTTTCCCCATCGCCAGCGCCTCGACAATTTTGAGCCGCGTTCCCCCGCCGATACGGAGCGGCACTATATAGACCGCCGCCTTCATGACATAAGGACGGACATCATCCACCTGCCCGACTATCTTCACCGCGGGGATTTCCCCCAGTTTCTTTATCTGCGGAGGCGGATCCTGCCCCACAAAGACAGCCTCAATATCAGACGTCTTCCTTCGGATTAAGGGGAGAATATCATGCACGAAATGCTGGATCGCATCCTGATTGGGACGCCAATTCATCGCGCCGACAAATATTAACTGATGCCGGTCGGTCTTTGCCGGTGATGGGCGAAAATATTCAAGATCGACACCGTTTTCGACCACCTGAACCGGTATTTTCGGATTCAATTCCTTTATTGATGCTGCTTCGATTTCAGATACGGCGATGGCCCCATCAACCCAGTTGAAGGCGGCAAGCTCGAAATTCATTACTTTGGTCATTTGCTTTCCGATATACCACTTCCTCGGGCCCCACTTTTCGTTTTCATAGTACCGTTTCCAGATCAAATGCTCGATATTATGTGCCACGATAATCTTGCGCGTTCCCCGCAGATCTTTGACAAAAATGGCATACGGGCTCCATTCGGATATGACTATATCCGGTGTTATTTCCGCCACTGCCTCATGCACCGCTTTCTGAAACACTCTTGAATAATGACTACTGACGATATAGGGATATCTGGAAAAGAGATTCAGGAAAAGTCGGATATAGAAAAGGAATCCTGATTTGGCCGGAACTTGAGGAGGCACCGCCCTCGGGTGCAGACCGGCATCGTGCATGGCCCGAAAATTATCCGAATCTTCTTTGCCGTAGGCCAGATAGTGCACTTTATGGTGCACGGCCAGTCTTTTTATCAGATTATAACTGCGAATCCTTTTGCCGGTATTGAGCGGATAGGGGAATTCTTCGTCAAGTATAAGTATATTCATCTTGCCTGAAATCCATCCATAGAAACCGGCGAATCCACCATTTATGCTGTTTAGATAAGGGTCAACCCGAACAAATCTATTTCAGCAGGAGCATTTTCCGCAATTCCGAGCTTTCATCGATATCCATGCGGCAGAAATATACGCCTGAAGCCACCGACTCCCCCCGGCTGTTGGTTCCATCCCAGGATGCCGAATAGTTTCCCACCGACTTGACCGCATCAACAAGCGTACTTACTCTCTGCCCCAGAAGATCGTAAATTGAAACCAAGACATGGGTCCGGGAGGAAATTTGGAAATCAATCACCGTCGTGGAATTAAACGGATTGGGATGGTTGCCAAGCAGCCGGGATGTTCCTGGAAGCGGCGGCCCTTCGTCGGCAACATCCAGCACGATATTGATAATCGCTAGATTGGAAATTGGCGAGGCGTTCCCTGCCTCATCATAAGCCTTGATTCCAAAATAGTAAGTTGATCCCGGAGTCAGGCCGTTCACTACAAAGCTTTCGTTCCTCCCGGCCTGCTGAGGAAAAGGGGGCGAGATTACAGCCGCAGCCGCAAGCCAGTTGGCCTCCGTCAGAGGTGAGAGCGAATATCGAATCGCGTAGTGATCCGCAGTGCCGCTATAGGCATCGTTTCCCGGCGCGGTCCAGCTGAGCGTTGCCGCCCCCAGACCGGGTCCCGTAGCCGCGCCCAGATCCAGTATTTTCCCCGGCGGAATCGTATCGCCGCTCGATGAGCCGGTCAATATTTTGGCAAAATATATCTTCTTAGGGGTGCCGGCGCACCACCAGAATACGGGAATATAATTGGCATTCGAAGGGACATGGAAACAGGTGTTGGGGTCGCGATTGCCGGTATTTTCCGGAAGCGTCGATACCAGCACCGGCGTCGTCCAGCTCTGCGATACCTGCGACCACTTCTTATAATAAATCATCGAAGAGGCGGCGTCAGTGGTCGATTTCTTGCAGTAGAAAAGATAGAGATCATTTCCTTTGACCGTAGAAATGGGATACCAGTCGTTGTCGGTCGTTGTGGCGGAATTATCAATGATTTCATGGTTCCAGGCGCCGCCGGCGTTGTTGTAATTTTTCCAGATATGGTGCAACGAGTTGTCATTGCCGAAGATGAGATGCATGGTTGTATCATTGATAACATTATGGGTGAAAACGCGGGTGGATTGCAAATTGGCGGCATACATGGAATGGTCGTTCTTGGCCTCAAACGACGTTCCATTCCAGAGATAATATTCAAAACCGCGATTGTCGTTGAGATGCTCAACTACCAAAGCAGGATTTCCTCCGACATAAGGCATGGAACCGATTCTTACATCGGGGGCGCCGGTGGCGTAAGCTACTCCGGTCGTCCAGCTTGAACCCTGATTGTCGGAATATTGGTATTTTACGTTTTCGGCGGCATTGGCACTGGCGCGAGTGAAAATCCAGATACGTCCGGTGTTTTGCACCATGATATTGGAACGATGGCTGGCCCCGGTTCCCGCCAGAGCGACCAGCGGCCCGCGGTCCGCATTGCTCTGCGCCGGAGCGTTAAATTTCCGGAACGAGCACCCCGGGAGAGTAAAATAAAGCTCTCCATTCCGGCCGAAAAGGGAGAGATGAAAATCAAGCCAGCCATTGACATCAATCTGCATGGCATTGCTGCTCCAGGATTCACCGGCGTCGGTGGTATAATTCATGCTGCCGTCAGTCGTCCCGGCGCTGGCGTAACTGAGCCAGAAATCGTTGGGATCCAGTTCCGACATGTACCCTTTCCAGCGGGGAATCCCCAGCGTGGAGCCGTCGGCGTCGGAAGTGGTGACCAGCTTCGGCTGGGTGAGCTGATCGGCCGCGGCATTGATTCCGGCCAGAAGAATAAGAACCAATATCGATGAAATAAATGAATGCCCGCTAATTATAGGTTTGAGCATATATGAACGATTGCTGTTTCCTGTCGGACTTAAATGTCTGGATAACATATCTTCCTCCTGACTGATCTATTCAATAATCAGATAAGAACAAAAGCGGTCTCACCTTGCCGATTTTCGGCGCTAACCTAATAATATAACTAATATCGACTTACCTACAATCTAATATTCGACCCATTGCCGGCCAATATTTATCCTGACCCTTGCTTATGCTGTTTGATTATTATACAAATTTTACCGTCCCAGGGCCAAATCCATGCTTCCGGGCATTTCCGGCGCTGATCGCTGCCTTTCTGCTATTTGATCCCGCCCGGCTCGGGCACTTCACAGATCACGAATCTGACTTTCCCCGATTTCTCTTTGGGGATTTCATCCACCAATTCAATTTCAATGTTTATCTTCTCGCCGATGATTTTCCTCATCTGACTTTCAATATAGTTCAAAACCTCCAGAGTCGGCTCCGGTTTCCGGACAAGCTTCACATGAAAATCGGTCAATGTCTTCTGTACCACTTGAATCTGGCCGACTATGATATGATGGTCGGAAACGATATGAACCGCCAGCATCAGCCCGCTGTGACGGGTGCCGTCGGGGCTGTAGAAATGGTCCTGAATTCGCCCCACGGCCGGGCTCATTAGCGGCAGTCCCCGGCCGCAGGAACAACCGGATTTCAGAGGGATACCATAATCCCCGATCTGATAGCGAATCATGGGGAAAGCATAATTGGTCAGGTCGGTAATCAGTATTTCCCCCTCGGTACCGTAATCGACGGCTTTACCGTTGTTGACAAATTCAACCAGTGAGGTTTCCATCGCTATATGCAGGCCCTCATGTTTTGAGCATTCCGAGGCGGTATTGCCTGTTTCCCGTGAACCATACATATCGTATACGGGACAGCCATAGGTTTCCTCAAATATTCTCCGTTGCCCTGCCGAGAGAACCTCGCCCGTGGAAAGGATTCCCCGTAGCCGCGGCGCCTTAAGCGCATGCTCCAGCACATATTGTGTAAAACCTGCCAGAGGATTCGGAAAAACTTTCAGGTAGTCGGCCCTGAAATCCATCAGGTTTTCATAGAATTCCTGCATGACTTCTTTTTTGGCCGAACCGGCATAATAATAAGCTTCCCTTATCAGATGCCGAATCTTGAACTTGGTCTTCCAGGTTCCCGGATCGTAGAAATCGGCGTGGACCGGCCAGAAAAAGGCCATTTTATCGCAGGGTTTTCTTCCCATCCACCCTTCGTGACGCCAGCCCAGCCCCATTTTTATATTAAAACTCTCCGGGTCACGATACAATATTGCCTGGACTCCCGTGGTGCCGCCGGAAACAACCTCCTGCACCGCGGCCACATCGTATTTTTTTGAGAAGATCTCATCCTTGTGGTTGAAAAGATCGTTGCGGGTCAGCATCGGCAACAGAGCCAGATCCCCAAAGCTCTTGAATGACTGCGGCGTCAGTCCCCGTTCTCTGAAAAGCCGCGCGTAATATCGCGAATTTTCATAGCTGTACTGCAGGAGCTTTCTTAGTTTCATCCATTGATAGTCAAGAAGCTCCTGCCGCGACCAGTACTGACTTCGCTCAAGAAAATGCCAGTGCCTTAAGGCCGAAAGCCGTTCATCCCTCTTCAAAATCAAGGGGAATACGGTTCTTCTTAGTAAAGCCGAGTATAGATTCATAATATCCGCCTAATCATGCGGCAGGCTTTCCGCCGCCTTCGGGACCTGTGCCTCCCGCGGCACGGCGGCAATCTCTTCCGGTTCCATTCTGGCAAATTGCTGTAAAACCACTGTCAGTGCCGCCAGGAGATACCAGGTGTACCGGTACGCCGAATGGGAGAAAATGCCGGTCACCAGAAGCGAGAGACAGGCAATGATAGTTGCTCTGGCGAACGGCTCCAGAAGAGCATGGGGCGAGCCCCTGACCTGTACTTTCTTAATAATGCGGCGATTTATCCTAAATATATCTATCAGGAACATGAAAAAAATGAAAGTCCCGATAGACCCCAGTTCGGCCAGAACCTGGACATAGAGATTATGAGGATTAAGATATACTCCGAACCTTTCCACCCGCGCCCAGGCAAAAGCCCCGGCTCCGACTCCCGTCAAAGGATGTGTAACGAATAATTCCAGCCCATCCTTCCAGGCCTTGACTCTATTCTCCGAGGAAGCATCAAGATTGTCATCCAATATCGATGAATACCT
>JAPLUR010000133.1 GCA_026397505.1 Candidatus Zixiibacteriota bacterium | reverse complement strand
GGACTGCATTGACTCGACATTCGTGGATTTCTACCGGACCAAATATGCGGTATTGTATGGGAAGAAAAAAAGCGTTATCGATTCCACCATTGCTGCCATACAGGATGCTTTCGTGAAAAATATCTTCCCCGAAATGAGAGTGCGCTGGACGGAATATCCCAACAATATCGGTCATTTTATCTATCCCGGTTGCATGCGCTGCCACGACGGGCATCATACCAGTGACGAGGGAGTGACAATTACCCGGGACTGCCGCACCTGCCATGCCATTCTCTCTCAGGGGAGCGGGGCAAGAGCCGCTATGGCTGCTACTCCAGATGGGCTTGATTTTGTACACCCGGATGAGAATGTCGGCGAGGCTTGGCAGGAGACCGGGTGTTATGAGTGCCATACCGGCGTTCAGCCGTGACGGGAGATATTGACAGGTATTGAATCGATCTGATATGGATTAGACTTGCCGGTAGAATAGCCGGAAAAAATATTTCCAACAAAAAAGCGGCGCGTGCAGGGCACGGGCCGCTTTTTCTTAGGACTGAATGATTTTACTTGGTTCCCTCTTTGGGAAGCATGGCATGGACGCCTTTGACTTTCATCTTGGCGAAATCAAAGGCCTCCTTGGACGCAAACTGTGCCGGAACCTTATCGTTGTGACACTTCTTACAAACCTTCTCATCCGGAACAATCAGCCCGTTTTCAACGGCCAGCTTTTTGTCCTTCATGATGGACATTTTCATGTAATCGGAACCCGGTCCATGGCAGCCTTCACACTGGACACCGGTCAGAAGCTCGCCCTTGGCATCCTTGCCCGAGGAGTGGCAGGCGACACAGGTTTCATTCTTCTGCTCTTCCGGTTTCAGGCTTTCCCACGCCTTGGCATGCTTGGTTTCCATCCAGGTCGGATGGACGTTGTCTTTTTTGTGACACATGGCGCACTTGGTCGCACCGACATACTGATGCTTGACGGTAGTGGAGTCGGCGGCGAAGATCGGAGCGCAGAAAATTGCCACAAAGGCGATGATTGTGAAACTAATCACAAACCTCTTCATTCAGAAACCTCCTTGCATGTAACAATTATTTATTAGAGCTAATGTTTTTATTCTCATCATTTACTCGACTTTGTTAGTTATACAAAATAATTAAGACCAAAGCAATCTTTATTTTGAAAAAATGGCAGAAAACCTCTCAAATCCGGCGGGTGGATGGAGAGATTTCGTCCAAATTCATAAGTTGCTAAATATCAGTCGCTTATCTCCGCGAAATAAATCCTCTATAAAGAAAAGGCCCTTTTAGAAAGGACCTTTTTCATTATGGCATGGAGTAGGCTAGTGGGCAGCGACGGGCAACGGTTCCCCTCTGCCGGCCAGACCGGGCAAATTGGTTTGCAGGTATTCGATAGAGCTATCCAACAGACCAATGACATATTTGGCGTTATGCACACCCTCGGAGCGATCGGCTTCGATCAAAAGATAGTTATAAAGCGCCCCGGCGATATTCTTATCGGCTATTATCAGGGTGTCATCGGTGGGCACGTTGGGAAGATATTCACCGTAGAAATTGGCGAGAACCCCGGCATCTATCAGCAGACTCTGAAGAGTCGCCAGCTTTTCCTCGACCTCGGTTTGAACACCCTCATAGTCATAGCTTTCGGCGTCGGGATGGCAGTTATTGCAATAAGCCACCATATCGGTTCCGGTTTCCTCATCAATCATGTTGAAGCTGTGGCCACCGACTTTGTACCCATCATGAATGATCGGATTGGCCATATGGCACCCGGCACAAGCTTCCTCGACATCGGTCGCATGTCCGGAATACTCATAATCATATCCGGCAAACTCGTACCCGTTGGTTCCCTGAAGCATATCGGCCTGAGTCCCGTGATGAGGTCCCCAGCGATTGGAAGTGAGCATAAAATCATCGGTGATGGTAGTCACCGACATCAGTGCCTGATGGCAATTGGCGCAGAGATTGCCGGCGCCGTGATTGAAGCTGACCCCGTTGGCCAGTGTCACCGCAGCTTCGGTGCGCAGAGCCAGAGTCCCGGTGGAATGCGGGGCGTGGCAGGTGAAGCAATGGATGGCCGCCACGTTGGCATACGGGGGATGAATTGCCCCGGTCGTGACAAAATCAACGAAGCCCTGGTGCTGGTGACACTTGGCGCATGGTGAGCCGCCCCGATTGGTATAGTCAATATTGTTGCCCGAGGCATGCACCGAGTTCTGCCATTCACCCTTGGCCTGGAGGAGACGACTGTCATTGTCGGCATGGCAGGTGAAACAACTGGTCAATTCATTGGAATCTTTTCCTTCATTGACCACTTTCCGTTCACATCCCGCTACTGTCATCAGCAGCGCGAAAACGGCGAGCACCGCCATAAGTTTCAAGAGTTTCATAGTTCCTGCTCCTTTAGAATGATAATTCCTTTATAAGATTTATTTCTACAATATTTGCAGTGTAATATCTATCGGTAACCAGGAAATCATCAAAGTTGTGGACATTATAGGCCACTTCCAGACGATGATTCTCGGCGAATCTTAAGGATGCCATAAAGTGGAGCATGAAGCTTTCCACATCAATATCCCGTTTGCTCCGGTAGTAGGTTGCGCCAAAACCCGCTCTGAGCCTGTGATATTCGCGCGAGGTAATATCGCCGTACAAAACATGGTCATTGAATTCAAACTCCTGCTCAATATCCTTGTAGTCACCGGTTGAGTATGAATATCCGCCGGAGAATTCGCCATATTTGGTCAATTTTAACGTGGCGTCAGCGGCGAAGCGATTGAAATCGGCGCTGGTACCCAACTGGTCATTATCCCTCTGCTTGTTCTCATATTTCAGGGCCAGAGAACCATAAGCGGCATCAAAATATTTGCCTGACAATTTGAATCGATTGCGATCTTCGCTACCGACCAATCTCCAGCCATCCTCGATTTTCTCCGCCCGCGTTCCAAATTCCCCGCGAAATTCGTAATTCCTGCCGGGAGTGAACCAGCCGGAACCATAAAAGGAGTTGGCCCGGACTTCATTGGCGAAGTCGTCATTGATATCGTTCTGATAGCCGACTGTCAGGCCGGCGTGTCCCGGCGAAATGGCGCTGAGGTAGATAGTGTTAGCCAGATTGTCGGTGGCGATGATATCGCTGTCGGAGGAGGTTCGGTCAAAAATGAAATTGTAATTGGCGGAGAAATTCCCCGAAAGAGCGGCAGTAGATCCACCCCAGAGCCTGTTAGAACTGATTTTAAATTCTGTTTTAGAGTATTTGGTCTCGAAATGGCGGAATCCGCCGGTCAGAACGATCCATTCATATTTCGGCACCGGAAGCAACGCATCCAGTTTGATGTTGTACCGTTTCTGGTCGCGGCCGGCATTCTTGTTATCAGTGTAATCGGCGGTGCGATATTCAGCCTGGAGCATCCTCCCCCGGAAATTGAATCTCATCCCGGCATGGTAGGTATTCAGGCCGTAGTCCATATTCTTGACCGCGCCCGGCCCGTCGGGATTGAACAGGTCGGTTATCGAACCGGCCAGATTGCTGAAGGATCCGCCGCCGAATAATTTCAGATAACGGTGTGGAAAGAACCAGAGCGAACCGCCTGTCTGACGCCGGCGGGTAAAACTGTTGCCGTCAAAATCATAAACCCTTCGGTATTGGTTGTTACTAATATCGATGCCGAAAAGGCCGGCTTTTCCCAGACCCAGGCTCAGATTGCGATTATTCAGGGTCAAATTTTTCAGGTCGGCGCGCAGCCGCATCCCATTGGCGAAATTGTAGTGGAATTTCTCCAGCGAGAGCAGAAATCCCGGATAATAGTTGAAGGTCGGCTGGTTGACCGACTGGTTCCCCTCCTCGTCAACGAATGTATATCCCAGCCTGACCTCGCCGCCGTTATTGACCGCGGCGGCCATTCCGGATAAGCAGAGGAGGGAGATAAACACGACAATCATTTTGTGATTTTTCATCATGACCTCCTCAATCATTGATAATATGACAGCCGGACTGATAGCAATCCGGGAAGAGTTTTATTCCCAGGTCGGGATCGAGAAGCTTTTTGTTATCGTAGGAACCGTGAATCTCGCTGTGGCAAAAGAGGCAGTCTAGTTTGGTGCCCAGTCCACTGTGCTGCACACGATGCCCCGCCGGAACCTCATGGCACTGCCGGCAGAGCCCGCTTCCCGGCTGGATCAAAAGTCTGTCATTGGGCGAACCGTGCGGCTCATGGCATTCGGGGCAGCCGCCGCCGTTGACCAGATGCTTGTAGGCGACCGGATGTTCATAAGTGAACGGCCCGGCTTTTTCCGAATGGCAATTCTGACAGGTCCAGTCCAATCCTACTGTCAGGGAAGGGTCATTCATGCACTGCAGCTTATGGCAATCGGTACAGCGAATATTTCCGGATTCAAGCGGATGAACGGAGCGCCGTTTGAATTCGGCCGCGACGGTGGTATGGCAGGTGGCGCAGAAATTTTCGCCGTCATCCTTGACCAGACCACGGCTTTTGTTACTGTGAATAGTGTGGCACGAAAGACAGGCAACATTCGCCCGATAGTGCGGGTCGGTGGCGACCACTCCCGATTGATGCGGATCGGCATGGCAGCCGCTGCAGATTTCCGCCTGTCTGACCAGTGACAGGCCGGGAAGACTGGTGATATTTTCTGCCGATGGTTCATCAATATGTTTCTCCCATCCCTCGTGGCAGCCGATACAGCCGACCTCAACGGCAGCTTTGAGTGTCTTGTCGGTGGCCATCTGGTGCGCCGAACCGATCAGCGAAGTCGCCATATCATCATGGCAATCGAGGCATTTAGCCGATTCCTTTTTAATGTCCTGATTGGTATAGAACCGGGCCGAGACAACCGGCATCAGAATCATCAAAAGGAAAAGCACCGCTATGCCGATGGCCAGATTTTGGGGCTTTCCTTTTCTCATCATATCCTCAGCTATTTTGTTAATATTCTTGCCAGCTATTCTAAGGTTGGATTGGTTACTATGTTGAATCTCATTTTCCGCCTGTCCGCGGGTCATTCTATCAGTTATCAGGTAGAATCCCCATTTCGAAAGTCATTCTGAAGATTATCATCCACCTGTTTCCCAATAGGGCCAATTCAATACATTGTTGGTCTCTTTTATCGGAATTTGTATAACAAAGTTTAATATTTTAGTCAAGCTCAAAGACATAAATCCCGATGGCCGATTTCAATTATCAGAAAATATGACATTTTAAAAGCCAATTATGCAAGGGCAAAATGAATGTCCGGCAAATAATCTTCGAAAGCAAAAAGCGGTCGGTCAACTTATTCATAAGGGAAGCATATACTCGAGTCTGTGTGAGAAAGGCACTTTTTTCTTGTCATATGGAAAACCGATTCAATATATTGGCCGATAGCTCGACCAAAATTAACACTCAAACCTGATAAGGGAACAGCTATGGCAGAAGATTTAAGGCAGCAGGCAGGTGAAATAACAATGAAAGCCAAAGATATTACCGCCAATCCGGCGCCGCTGGGGCTTCTGGGATTCGGCATGACTACAGTCCTCCTAAATATTCATAATGCCGGATTTTTCGGGATGAGCGCCATGATTTTGGGGATGGGGATATTCTACGGCGGGCTGGCTCAGGTGATCGCCGGAATAATGGAATGGAAGAAGGGGAATACATTCGGGACGACCGCTTTCACTTCCTACGGCCTTTTCTGGCTATCGCTGGTGGCGCTTCTGGTTTTTCCCAAAATGAATTGGGGAGAGGCGCCGGGGAAAGATGCCATGGCGGCATATTTATTTATCTGGGGATTATTCACGCTGGTCATGTTTTTCGGGACGCTGAAATTGAACCGGGCGTTGCAATTTGTTTTCGGTTCGCTGACACTGCTGTTCTTTCTTCTGGCCTTGGGTGATGCCACGGGAAATCAGGCCATCACCCGTATTGCCGGTTATGAGGGAATAATCTGCGGCCTCTCGGCCATTTATACCGGCCTGGCGCAGGTGCTCAATGAAGTATATGGGCGGGTGGTGGCGCCGATAGGGCCGATGAAATAATGTAATTGTAATGGTATGATCACAGAATATGAAACTCAGTCTGAAAGATGAATTGAAAGACTTACCCAAAATTTCGGTTGTTATGCCGATCAAGAATGAGGCGCGGTATATTGCCCGGACTATCGAGCAGATATTGAGCCAGGATTATCCCGACGATAAAAAGGAAATTCTGGTTATCTGTGGTCAATCGGAGGATAACTCCACCGAAATTGTGGCCGGAATTGCCTCCCAAGACAGCCGGGTAAAGCTTTTCCCCAATCCGGTCGGGCGGTCATCAGGTGGAAGAAATATCGGCGCCAAAAGAGCCACCGGTGAGATTATTACTTTCATCGATGGGCACACATTTATCGAAAGTAATCAACTATTATTGAATACCGCCCGGCTTATGGCGGAAAAGGGTGTTTCCGTGCTCAGTCGCCCGCAATTTTTGGAGCCGCCCGATAACACCCTTTTCCAGCAGGCCGTGGCGCTGGCCAGAAAGTCGGCCATCGGTCACGGACCGGATTCGACCATCTATAACAATAAAGAAATGTATGTGAATCCGACCAGCTCCGGGGCTTCGTATAAAAGGGAAGTCTTTGAAAAAGTCGGCTATTTTGATGAAAGATTCGATGCTTGCGAGGATGTCGAATTTAATTATCGGGTATCGAAAATCTGGAATAAATCGTTTACTTCGAGAGGGCTGGCAGTCAAGTATTATCCCAGGGAAACCCTGGCAGCCCTTTTCACGCAGTTGAAACGATATGGTATCGGGCGGTTTCGGCTGGCCCGGAAACACCCCGGAACGCTTGGAATAGGGACGCTCATAATAGCCCTCTTTACCGCCGGGCTTCCGATTTTAATTTTTCTGTCATTTTTCCGGTCATTGGCCTTTTTTGCTCTGCTGGGTTCGGTCGGTCTTTATTTGTTGAGTATTCTCTTCTGGTCGGTCGCAGTTGCGATGAGGAAAGGGATGAAATATCTGCCGCTTCTCCCCGCCATCTACCCGACCATACATTTTGGCCTCGGCTGGGGCTTTCTTGGAGAACTCTGGCGGACAGTGACCGGCCGAGGAATCTCTTTCAAATCGAAGGAGAAGCCAAATTAATCCTTCCGATTTGACGTAATTCCATTAAATCTTAACTGAATCTGACGATTTTTTTATATACCGATGATTCATTTGGGTTTATATTTTGACCCGGCATCGACATTGAACCGGAAGTCATCAGCGAAAGCGGAAAAGTTAAATGACAGATTCAAGAAATTTCGAAAGACATATTATAGTCACCGGCGGGGCGGGATTTATCGGTTCCAATTTGCTTCTTTATATGGTGCCTAAATATCCACAGTATCTTTTTATTAATGTTGACTGCCTGACTTATGCCGGAAACCTCTCCAGCCTGACCTCCGTCGAGAAAGCGGCCAATTATCGGTTCGAGAAAATAAATATCTGCGATTATCAGGCCCTTCAAACCTGTTTCGAAAAATATGATATCGATTCCGTCATTCATCTGGCGGCCGAATCGCATGTTGACCGCTCGATTGTCGGCCCGGCTGAGTTTATTCGCACTAATGTGATGGGCACTTTCAATCTGCTGGAACTGGCCCGGAAAAAATCGGCCGGGAAAAGGAAATTCCGGTTTCACCATGTTTCCACCGATGAGGTTTTCGGTTCACTGGGGGAAAGCGGGTATTTTACCGAATCGACGCCATATAATCCCAATTCCCCTTATTCGGCCTCCAAAGCCTCGAGCGATCATCTCGTACGCGCTTATCACAAAACATATGACCTTGATGCCGTTACCACCAATTGCTCCAATAATTATGGCCCGTATCAATTCCCCGAGAAATTGATTCCGCTGGTTATCCGCAACGCCCGGGCCGGGCTGCCGCTTCCGGTTTATGGCGATGGTCGCAATATTCGCGACTGGCTCTATGTTGAGGATCACTGCCGCGCTCTTGATCTGGTTTTTCATCAGGGGAAGACCGGCGAAACCTACAATATCGGCGGCCATAATGAAGTTGAGAATATCGAACTGGTGAAAATCATTTGCCGCATCATGGATGAAATGATCGGCGGGGAACCAAAGGAGCGGTTGATAACCTTTGTGAAAGACCGGCCGGGTCATGATCGCCGCTATGCCATTGATGCCTCATATATCGAATCACAATTGGGCTGGAAACCTCTTTTTACTTTCGAAAAGGGAATTCGCAGGACGGTGGCCTGGTATCTCGAAAATGAGAAGTGGTTGGAGGATTGTATCAGCGGCCATTACCTGAAATATTATGAGGATATGTACTCAAATAGATAGGATATAAATATGAAGGGTGAAGTAAGAAAAGGGATCATACTGGCGGGCGGACTCGGAAGCCGCCTCTATCCGGTGACTCAGGTGGCCTGCAAACAACTTCTGCCGCTCTATGATAAGCCGATGATTTATTATCCGCTGGCGACGCTGATGCTTTTTGGGATCACCGAAATTCTAATCATCTCCACCCCCAAGGATACGCCGATGTTCCGGGAGCTTCTGGGCGACGGGCGTCAATTGGGCCTCAATATCGCCTACGAGATTCAGGATAAGCCATCCGGTATTGCCCAGGCTTTCCTCATCGGGGAGAAGTTTATCGGGAATGAGAAGGTGGTTCTTATTCTGGGCGACAATGTTTTCTATGGTGTCTATGATTTTCTCCGTCATGCGCGCAGTTTCCGGGAGGGCGCTCTGGTATTTGGCTATTATGTTCGGGATCCACAGCGATATGGGGTGGTGGAATTCGATGAGGCAGGGCAGGTAGTATCGATAGAGGAAAAGCCGAAACAGCCCAAATCCAACTATGCCGTCACCGGCCTTTATATTTATGATTCTGAGGTGGTCGAAATCACAAAAAATCTGAAACCCTCGGGGCGTGGGGAGCTTGAAATAACCGATGTCAATAAAGCGTATCTTGAGCGAGGGAAATTGCGGGTGGAAAAATTGGGCCGGGGGATCGCCTGGCTCGATACCGGCACTCACGAAAGCATGCTGGATGCGGGCAATTTTATCGCGACCATTGAAAAAAGACAGGGGCTGAAGATCGCCTGCATTGAAGAGATCGCCTACCGGATGAGGTTCATCAATCGGAAACAGATTCACAATGTGCTGGACGGTATGGCTGATAATGAATATAAAAAATATCTGCTTGAAGTAGTGCACGAGGTCGAAGGTGAGCAAAAGAATTCTGGTGACCGGGAATAAGGGTCAGCTCGGCACCGATCTGATGACCGGGCTGGCCGGCGCATATGAACTTTCCGGATTCGATATTGATGAGGTCGATATCTGCGATTCCCGGCAGGTTCTTGATTACATAAAAGCCGGAAATCCGGAGATCGTGATTCACGCCGCGGCTTTTACCGATGTTGACCGCTGCGAAACCGACCGCGAGACCGCCATGGCGGTCAATGCGGCGGGGACCGAGAATATAGCCCGGGCCTGCCGCGAAATCGGCGCCGGAATGATTTATTATTCGACCGATTATGTTTTTGACGGCTCCAAAGGGGCGCCGTATATCGAGACCGACAAACCCAATCCAATGACTATTTACGGGAGAAGCAAGCTGGAAGGGGAAAGGCTTGTGGCTGACTGCCTGCAGGATTTTGTCATTCTTCGTGTCGCCTGGGTTTACGGACTGCACGGCAGGAATTTTGTTAAGACCATGATTAGATTGGGGCAGGAGCAAATAGCGGCGCGGCGATCGGGGCTGCATATGCCATCACTCAAAGTGGTCGACGACCAAATCGGCAATCCAACCTGGACATACGAGATTGTGCGGCAGACGCAGGTTGCGCTTGAAAATAACCTATCCGGATTATTCCATAGCACTTCCGAGGGGGCGGTCTCGTGGTATCATTTTGCTCGAGCCGTTTTTGAAGAGGCGGAGATGGAGGTTGATGTTGTTCCCTGTACGACCGAGGAATATCCCCGTCCGGCGCCCCGTCCAGGATTCTCGGCGCTTGAAAACAAGAACCTGAAAGATGCAGGTCTAAATAAGATGGTGGATTACAGAGTGGCTTTAAAGGAATTCGTTAAACAGAATGGAGCGATGCGGAAAATATGAAATGCGAAATAGACGGCGTCATAATTAAAGAGTTGAACCAGTTTGATGATCGCCGCGGCTGGCTGATTGAGCTTTTCCGTGATGATGAAATCGAGGACAGATACCATCCGGCAATGGCTTACGTCTCCATGACCAGACCCGGGGTCGCGCGCGGGCCGCACGAGCATCGCGACCAGTCCGATTATTTTTGTTTCATCGGCCCCTCCACTTTTCGGCTCTATCTCTGGGATACACGCCCCGACTCACCCACCCGGGGAAAATCAGTTACTCTTGATGTCGGCGCCGAAAATAAGGTTTCGGTCATTGTCCCGCCGGGAGTGGTTCATGCTTATAAGAATATCGGCCAGGTCGACGGCATCGTCTATAACACGCCCAACCGTCTCTACGCCGGGCAGGGGAAAGAAGACCCGGTAGATGAAATCCGGCATGAAGATGACATCGATTCACGTTTCAAGATGGATGATTGATTATCCATTATCTTTACCTTCCGATAGAGATTAAGTACATTAATCGGTCAATCCCGAAGGCGACGGCATCCCAGTTGAAAGAATTTTTCATCGCGATGATTCTTTTCTTGACATCTCGATAAAAGCGTCATATTTTCCCGGTTAATATGATGACTGGATTACTTCACGCAACGCTTTTAGCCGGAGATGCTATTGACCTCCCTTCTGGTCATACCTGTGCTTTACTGCTAACGTTTTAGATTCGTTTTTTACAGAGCCGTTGTTTCTGCGCCGGCCCGATTTTATTCGGTTGCTGTCGCACTACAGTGGTACACTCTTGGAGCACCTGTGTCCGGGGAAGGAGAGGAGTTGTTGTGAGAGGAATTTTAGTCATCGGGTTGATTTTGGTGGGGATGGCGGCACAGGCCGGCCAGCATGTGGTTACCTCGCTGCCATGGACTTTCCGGTCAGGCGACCACAGCAGTGATTTATGGGACACGGTTACAATTGCCGGGACGAAGCTTTCCTCGGCCGCTGACGGTCTCATTTTCACTCCCGATTATCACCTGCCGCTGCATCACTGGTATATTAATCTGGGGAAGGACACTCTCGAGTTTGGGACCGCTGGAGGAAGCAATCTGGAGGGAATAGTAATTAACTCAATTGCCGGTTATCCCTTCCATGATATCGTTGTCGAGGGGGGATGGATTATCCATAAACCGCCCCGCAATAACGACAGCACCATTAAATATAACAACTGTTTTGAATTCGGCGGCTCGGACCTGCTGGTGAAGAATGTCAATATGCGTGCGGCGGGTTGGTCGGGGAAATGCGTGACGGGCAATGGGTATGATATCGAGATTGATGGCGGGACCTTCCTGAGCGATGTCAGTTACTATGACAGCCGCTGCCAGTTTGATGCCCTCATAATGGATTTAGATGGATCCTTCGACAGCGCCTTTGCCGCGGCGAACGGTCACAGTTATAATCTCAGGGTGCATGGGGTGACAATTTATAAAGCACCTCATGCCGGAATCAGGATGGCCTCTTCAGGGACCAGCCGCGGGGTTTTTCAAATCTACGATTGCAATCTTCAGGGCGACGCCCGCAACTTGAAATACTCATCTTATAGCGGTACCTGCGCCTCCAGTTCCAACCCCTACATGATTGCTCTTTCGAGGCCGGGGGGGGGCACCGATATTCATCATAATGTAATAGCCAGCGGGACAACTTACGGCGGATGCCGCGGGATTTTGGTCGAGCATGCCGCCGGCAATGAGGCCGATTATGTCCGGATTCATGACAACAATATCAGTATTCATGAAGGCCCCAATGTCGAGTACAGCGAAAATCAGATGGAAACTCATGCCCTGAGGATAAGAAACGGCTGTCATCATGTCTATGTCTACAATAACACGATTACTGCGACCGGGGATGCCAACATAGCTTCGCCAAGTTATGGGCGTTCGGTGACCCCGTTTCGGTATTCGGCGGGAGAAAATGACGGCGTTGTCAATACGTTCAACATTATTGAGAAGAATACTTTTCGGGCCAAATCGCTTACGGCCGGGGTCACCGCCTATGGCGTGGTTTTCGATGCTGTCATGATCTATGATACCACCCTGATATTTCGCTATAACCGAATCGAAAGCGATAATATTCTGGTGAAATACGGCGAAATAAACGACGGGGCAAAGGGAATTACCTTGTACGGCGACACACTCAAATTCCTTTCACCGGCCTATTCCCCTCAGACGTTTCATGTGGGACATCTTTGCAACAATTTTGACTGTTCCCGGAACTTCGCCCGCGATATAGTTTACGAGGGCGGGGCCTCGGATACAAATATCATCATCTCCTGTTCGGCGCAGGGGCAGATGGAATTGGGGTTGCAGAGGACAATCAGGGTAAAGGTGGTGGGTAACAACGGACTGCCGGTGGCGGGGGCTTCCGTGCAGGTCAGCAATAACTACCGGCGCACAATTCTGGCGGGATTTACCGGCGCCACCGGAGTGGTCAGCGGCCCGGCCACATACTGGTGGCAGTCGCGGGTTTCTGACTCGCTTCTTTATAATCTCTTTGCCATCAAAGCGAAAAAAGGCACGGACAGCGCCTCGATTTCCTATCGGGTCTCGGCCATCTCGTCGCCGGTTGTTATTACGCTGACCAAGACCGCCGGTGATAGTTCGCTCTGCGACACCTGCGATGTACTTTGCGGTGATGTCAACGGCGATGATCTAATAAATGTCATGGACATCGGATATCTTCTCACTTTTCTGTACAAGAATGGCCCGCCGCCATTTTCATTCGATGCCGCCGATGTCAACAATTCCGGAACGATTACTCCGGCAGATGTGACATATTTGATAAATGCTCTATATAAGGGCGGTCGTCCACCTATCTGCCAATAGCAATTGCGAGCGGTATTCCTGGAAATCCCCGGCCGATCGGCCGGGGATTGACCGAAAGATAATATTGAGACCGGCCTTATTTCCGCCGATTGTTTTTTCCCAAAACCGTCTCGAGCGGCGTATATTAGTGTCCGAAAAGAATGACCGAAATTGCCGATAATCTATATATTCGGCAATAATTGATAAATAGAAATATTTATCCGTTTGAGATTTTGTAATTGGGAAACAGTAACTATTTAATAATCGTCTATGGTTAAGTCTGTCGCCAGTGAAGCCAAGTTAATCGCCCGGCATTCGGTCATTTACGGGCTGTCTAATGTGCTTGACCGGATGGTCGGTTTCCTGATGCTTCCGGTCTATACTCGTTTTTTGACCCCCTCCGACTATGGCATCATGGAACTAATCTACATGACCACAAGCATCATTTCTCTGGTTGTAGGGTTGGGAGTCGAGGCGGCGGTGGGGCGGTTTTATTTTGATTATGCCGATGAAGGTCAGCGCAAGAAAGTAATCAGCACCGCCATTATCGGGTACGGCGCGATGGTCTTTGCCGTTATTCTGGCGATGATTCCCTTTGCGAGCCCGATGGCCAGGCTGGTGCTTGATTCGGCCGAATATGCCGATCTGTTTGAAATCGCCCTGCTGACTCTGGCCCTGGGAATAGTTCTGCCGATTGTCTATGCCTACATGAGAGTGAGGCAGAAATCGTTCCAGTACATGATTACCAAAGTGATGATGACTGCGGCCGGCCTGGGGATGAATATCTACTTTGTGGTTTTCGCCAAAATGGGGGTCTACGGGATACTTATGTCAAACCTTCTGGCGCATCTAATATTCACAGTCGTGTTAAATATTTTCACTCTCAAACAGACCGGGTTCCGAGTCGATTACAAGCTTCTCAAGGAAATGTTGAAATTCGGCCTCCCGTTGATACCTTCAAATATCAGCGCCTATATCGTGCAGGCATCGGACCGGTACTTTGTCAAACAGTACGGCAATATTTCCATGACCGGCCTCTATGCTATGGGGTACAAATTCGGGACGCTGGTCAACCAGTTTGTCACTTCGCCGTTCATTCAGATATGGAGTCCCCGCCGCTTCGAGTATTTCGGCAAGGAAGGGTATGAATTGATCTACGCCCGTATTTTCACTTATTTCTGCATCCTGAGCCTTTTTGCGGGATTGTTGATTTCGCTTCTCTCCAAGGAAATAATCCGTTTTATGGCCACGGAGCCGTTCTGGGCGGCATACAAGGTTGTCCCGATTGTCACCCTGGCCTATATAATCTTTTCTTTTCATTATCATTTCAATGTCGGGATTATGATGAAGAAGGCGACCAAGTATATCGCCTATGTCAATGTCACTAACGGCATACTCAATCTTGTCCTGAACTTCATTCTCATCAAAAAATATACAATCTGGGGTGCGGCGGTAGCCACACTGCTATGTTTCATTTTCAAATCCAGTATGACCTACTATTATTCCAACCGCTTATATAAGATTCGTATGGAGTGGCGGCGAATAGTCATGCTTTTCGCCACCGCTTTTGCCCTTTTCTTTGCCGCTTTCTTTATCGAGACCGGCTCGATCTGGGTCAATCTGTTGTGCAAGGGAGCAATCGGACTTTCATTTCCGCTCGTATTATACTTCGCGCGGTTTTTCACCGATGAAGAGATAAAGAGAATCAAGCATATTATCAAAACGAGGAAATTAGAGTTTGAGTGATGATACAGTCAAATCCCAATTGTGGATGTAATAAGGAATTGAGCGATGCCTGATCTTATGCAATGGTTTGCCAGGAATGTAGTTTTTCCGACGGAGGCGATCTGGATCGGGAGTACCGCGCCGGCTCACCTGCGGGAGTTGGAAAAGACGCAGTTCTTGCCGGCCGGCGATCTGGCCGAACTTCGTTTCCGCCGGTTGAAATCGATTCTCAAGCATGCCTATGAAAATTGCTCCTTTTATACCGAGCGATTCAACAGGTATCAATTCAATCCCGGTCGGCTCCAATCGCCCGATGACATTCTGGTTCTTCCGGTTTTGACCAAAAAAGATATTCAGGAAAATAAAGAACAAATTCGGGCTCGGAATTATTCCGATGCCATGCTGGTGCCAAATAAGACCGGCGGTTCGACCGGAAGCCCGCTTTTCTTCTACCTCGATAAGGATCGCCGCTTTTCCCGGGAGGCGGCGACTATTCGGCATAATCGCTGGACCGGATGGGATCTCGGCACACAGACCGCTTTCCTGTGGGGGCATCGGGGTGATCATTCCGGAATGGATAAATGGAAAGCCAAGTTACGAAATAAATTTCTGGATCGGAATATTCCGCTGGATACCTCGAGTATTACCAAAGAGAAGCTGGCGGCTTTCAGGGAACGTCTGAAAAAACTTCGTCCGCCGATTTATATTGCTTATTCCAATTCGATCTTTCTCTATGCACGGTATTTAACCGGGACCGGCCAGTCGGATTATCATCGACCGAAAGCGATTATCACGACCGCCGAGATTCTGGCACCGGAACAGAGGGAATTGATTGAAATGACCTTTGAATGCCGGGTCTTCGATCGCTATGGCTCGCGGGAAACGAGTGTCATTGCAACTGAATGCGAGAGGCACACCGGTTTGCATATCTGCGCCGAGACTTTTTGGGTGGAATTTCTCAAGGAAAATAAGCCGGCCCAGCCGGGGGAGTTCGGCAAGGTAATAATTACCGATCTGCTGAACTACGGCATGCCGTTCATCCGGTATCAGATTGAAGATGCCGGAGTTCCTTCGGCCGAGGAGTGTTCCTGCGGACGAGGCCTTCCCCTGATGAAAATGGCGGCGGGAAGAATGACCGATTTTCTGGTCACGCCCGACGGAAAAATAATTTCCGGAGCGGCGCTGACTATTTATCTGATCGCCAACGCCCCGGGGGTCGCTCAGGCACAGTTGATACAGGAGAAAAAAGACGAGATATTATTCAAGATTGTCAAAGGCGAGACTTTTGGGGATCAAACCCTCCGTTTCTTTGAAACGGAAATTCCCAAATTCTTTGGACCGGCAGTCAAATATAGTCTTGAATTTGTCGACCATATACCGTTGGAGAGTTCCGGCAAGTACCGGTTCAGCATTTCCCGGATTGATCCTGCGGAGATGTTCTAAACGGTTGGTGAAAGAGAAAAATGGTCGGCCGTGAAATTGGAGAGAGAGATGACTGAAAACAGAAAGAAATTTTTGGGCATAATCGGCGGAATGGGAGCGGAAGCCGGGGCGGCGTTATACCAGCAAATCATAAAATTAACTCCGGTGGACGTTGATCAGGATCATATTGAAACTCTGGTTTACTCCAATACCAATATCCCCGATCGAACCAAGGGAATTTTGAAGCAGGGGCCGAGTTCATACCCGTTGCTGCGCGAGGCGGCCAAGCTTCTGGATCAAAACGGAGTGGAAATAATCATTCTCGGTTGTGTCACCTCGCATTATTTTATCGAGGATCTTCGCAAAGAGGTTCGCTGCGAAATACTGAGCGCGGTTGAAGAGACCATCGAGCGAATAAAGCAGACGACCCCCGACACTCGGAAAGTAGGCGTGCTGGCCACAACCGGAACTATCAAAACCGAGCTGTTTCAGAGCGCGCTTCGCCGGGCCGGGCTTGACCCGCTGGTTCCTCCCGATAATATTCAGGAAAAATATGTTATGGAGGCGCTCTATGCCCCCAACGGGATTAAGGCCGGATTTCAGCAGCCGGCCCGGGATAAAATGCTTCTGGCGCTCAACTGGCTGCTGCTCAACGGGGCCGAGGCGGTGATTTCCGGCTGCTCCGAGTTTCCGCTTTTATTTAGTCAGGATGATTGCCTGGTGCCTCTGATCGACGCTATGGATGCACTTATACGTACGACCATTCTCAAGTGCACAGGGAAGAAGGCCATGGAGAAGCCTCATTGATCCATGAAGAGCCGGTGAAACAACTCAAACGACAGAACCGAGGTCAGGGTGGCGATATTGTTCACTCCCCGTCGCTGCTGTCTTAAGAGAAATTCGATATTGTTCCGGTCAAAATAGCCCCGCCGATAAGTGCGGTCATCAAGCAAAATGCTTTCATAATAATTGCGAATTCTTTTGTCGCTGCGGTACCATTGATTGTAATGATTATAGTTTTTGGGATTATAGAACCTGATGTTCCCGCCTGAAAGCCTTTCAATATAGTACTTAATACGGTTCGAGTAGAATTGATATTTCTGTTTGTAGCGAGAGGGTTTGCGGTAGAGGTCGACGCCGGTTCCCTGATAGGTGATATGTGCCAGATCGGGAAGTTTGGCTTTGAAATATTCGATGAAAAACATTCGCGATGGTTTGAGCCGGGCGGGAAGCTTGAGAAAAAATTCGAGCAGGTGGTCATCGGCCAGAGCAAAATGATCATGCCAAATAAAGCGGTTGCAGTCAACCAGATTCATATAGCGGAAAATCCTATTCCGGATGAAAAAGACGTCTTTCTGGTTGCAGAAGAGAGGAGAAACCCCGAGGCAGCCGGAAAATTCCTCATCGATCGAGGGGAGATAACGGTTTCTGATCTTTCCGGCGAATTCGGGATGCAGAAAGCTGTCGGTCTTATCCTCTGACAAACCGCCCAGCGAAAAGCTTATGCGGCGTAATTTTTCACTATGGTCGAGGTTTTCCACAATATCGTTCAATTTGAAATAGGAGGAGATACCCAGAAGAATGGCGGGGCTGGCATCAACCATCCCGTCAGTTAGGTAGACGAACTTTTCCGCATAATCGACCAGCCAGTGAGGATCAACATCAATGAAACGGAAATTTTCTATTTTGAGCTGATCGGCCACCTGCCGCGCGATTTTGCCATCCAGGCATCCTTTCCTGCCGTGCGTGAAGGCAAAAGGCTGGAGACCGGCCTGGACGGTATGACTGATGATGAACCGGGAATCAAGCCCGCCTGACAGAGGAATAACAATCCGGCCTCCCTGGCTGATTCGTTTGCGAATTAATTCCCGATATATGGCATCGGCTTCCTCAATAAGTGCATTCAAGGATTCCTTTGATTCTTCTCCGAATTGGTAGTCCCAGTAATGTCTGAAGCCGACGCGGCCGTCTTTGATTGATATCTCCTGTCCACCTTGAAGTATAGCTGCATTCCTGAAAAAAGTTTTATTCCCCAGCGGATAGCCATAGTTGAAGTAATCGGCCACAGCGTCGAAATTAATGTCTCTGGGAAACCTCTCATAAGCCAGAAAAGCTTTTACTTCGGTCGAAAAAAGGAAAATCTCGGCGTCCTCAAAATAATAAAGCTGGCGATGCCCGAAACGATCATTACAGATAATAGCTTCTCTTCTGCTCGAGACAAATATGGCAGCGTTGAAAGAACCATCGATTTTGTCCGGCAGATCATGCCCGTATCGCTCGTATATTTTTATGAGGTGCGCCGCCTTATCAGGAATCTCTTGCTCTTCTTCCGAACCAACATTCTTCCAACCATATATATACCCGGAAAAAGCCGCGGCGTAGTTTCCTGAATCGTCGACCGCCATTCTCTTCTCTCCGGGAACGGGCAGGCCGATATTTCCCAATCCGAACCACTCGGCGGCATGAATCTGACTGACATAATGGGGATTATGGGCCAGGCGATGAAGCATTCCGCGGAGGAGCATCTCGTTGTCTTCTTTCTTTCCGCCCTTTTTCCTGACAAATCCAAAAATTCCCGGCATTCATTCACTCCATACTGGCTGGTTTGGCCGATTCTGTCCCATTCAGGGAGCAGAAGGTATTTCGTATATTTAATATACCTGTTACGATATTTCAAGACAAGCTAATGACCTCGGCAAGACGGTTCTCTTTCCATCGCCAGAACTCATATTTGCAAGGGAATTCAGGAACTCTCTTATTTTGATAAATGCCTTGACTAATTCGAGAATATTGTGTAAGTTGTTAACATGTAAAGTGATGTGAATTTTAATGAATATGTGACTAATTAAGTGGCATTTAGCTTTTGCCCCGACCGTTAGATTGACGGTCATTTACTTGCTCGAATTACTTATTTGAATGACTGGTGACACTTGACAAATTTTCCGCGTTGGTCCCGCCTTTCGGGAGTAGCCATATCCTCCGATTCCCTCAGGAAACGGCCATGGACAATGGTTATTAATTTCATATTGGCGTTACTGCTTTTTTCCATTTCGATTTCCTCAGCGGAGCATAATGCTCAGGGAAGCCTGGCCGGCGTTTCGGGTTATGCCCCCGGTCAGGTTTTGTTGCGCTGGACTGCTCCGGGAGATAACGGATATACCGGTCGGGCGGCAGGCTACGAAATGCGTTTTCAACTGTACAGCCGCGGTGAGATCAATACCGACATGGAATGGTATTTGGCCGCGCCTGTTCCCGGGCTATCGCTGCCATCAACGGCCGGGGCAATCGATTCAATTGTGGCGGGCGGCCTGACTTATGGGGCCACCTATTTCTTCTGTATCAGGGCTTATGATAACTCAGGCAACTACTCCCAATTATCCAATTCCCCATTTCTGACGGCAGGCGATACCCTTTCCTGCGCCTATAATCCGGGCAATGCCAACGGAGATGGGATAGTGAATATTATGGATGTCAGTTTTCTTCTGAATTATCTATATAAGGGAGGTCTCGCTCCATACCGATTTGAGGTGGCTGATATCGATGGTTCAGGGTCCATTGACGTGCGCGACATCTCCTATTTAATCCGTTTTATTTACCGGGAAGGGCCGGAGCCTCCCTGCCTTTCTTATTGAGCAGTGTCTGCTCTTTCCAGCAAAATGTTTGTGGGGCGCAATTTTCGCTTTGTCTCAGGATATAAAATCGTATAAAATAATCGTGTTTGATTTGCAGGAGATTAGTCGATAAGAACTTTAAAGGATATTCGAACGGGTATCAGAGCATCAGAAATGGGATGTTAAATGAATAAGAAATGGAAATTCGCTCTGGTGGCCTCTTTGATCGGAAATCTCCTTATCGTTTATGTTGCCTATAAAGCATTGGATTATAGGAGTCACGTTAACTACTTTCTTGACAGGTACTTATATGAGGCTTCCGGATTTTCCGGTCGAAACGTATATGTTGAGGATAATAATCGATTGAAAAACCTGATAGACTCCGGCAAGCGAGTTATTTTCCTTGGCTCACAGATTACCCGGGGATGGATATTGGAAAGATATTTCGTGGGACGGGAAGCAATCAACCGTGGGATTTCTGGGCAGAGAATCGGCGGATACCTGCTGCGGTTCTGGCCCGATGTAGTGGAATTGAAACCGAGGGCCGTTGTGATTGAATTCAGTTCCTATAATTTCCGTCCCGAAAACACAGTCAAAGAGATTGAAGATTATATTACGACCATGACCGAGATGGCGCGAGGTCACCATATTGTCCCGATTTTGACGACGGTTATACCAGTTCGCCGCGATTTTGATGCCGGATTGGAAGTTCCTTATGAGGTGCAGGATAGTTTGAAGCAATACAATCAATGGCTTTGGGGATACTGCGGCGAGAATGGCTTGAAATGTCTCGATTTTTTTGGCGCCCTGGCGGATAAGGATGGATATCTGCGCCCCGAATATTCAGCCAGCCAGATTCAGTTGAGCCCGGCCGGATACGACACGATTTCGGCTATTACAGCCGCGGCGCTTGAGGAAATTGTATCAATTGCCGGCGATAAGTAAAGGTCAATGATAACCAATTCAAAGGGAAACTGATTATGAAGACGCTTATCATAATAATCCTGGTTATTTCGATAATCGGGAATATTATCGGAGCTTATATCCTGTATAAGGCGATGAAACTGAAGAATGAAGTGAAGTCTCTCCAGCGGTACCATAAAGATTTGACCGCCAAATATGAAGCCCTGAAGACTGATTTTTCCGGCGCTTCAGCCTATGCCGAGGATAACCGTCGCCTTCTATCGGAGACGACACCCGAACAGCGCCGGGGCATGACCATCTTTTTCGGAGCATCAATCACCAGGGGGTGGGATTTGGCCCGGTATTTTCCGGGACAGGCATTTGTCAATCGTGGTGTTGGTTCTCAGACCGACCAGCAACTCCTGACCAGATTTCCGGCTGATGTTATTCAACTCAATCCCGGCCGAGTGGTCATCAAGTTTTGTTCCGGTAATTTTCGGCCGGGGGCAGACCTGAAAGTGATGTGGGATGCTTATGAAATAATGGCCATGACCGCCCGCGCCCGAGGGGTTATTCCGATTCTGGCTACGGTGATTCCGGCAACCAGGGGAGCCGAGGAATTTGCAGATTTCAGTATTGCGGCGAGTGTCAAGGAATTCAATCAACGTATCAGGAAACTGGCGGCAGAGCAGAAATTCGGGCTGGCCGACTATTATAAAGCGATGGCCGATGGTGAAGGATGCCTGCCGGATTCACTGGCTCGGGATGCCATCCATCCCAATGAAAATGGATATGCCGTCATGGCGGAAGTCATCAAACCCGTTCTGGAGTAACCGGTGGAACGGCCTAACGCCATGATTCGTTCCGGACGATAATTGTATATTGAGAACATGCGGACGATGAAGGTTCCACGGCGGTCAAAGAAACGATATGCAGATTGATTTGAATAATATCAATGCCCCGAATGAAAAGGTGCTGGAAAAGCACGGTTACTTTGAGCGGGAGGGGAAGCATCTTTACTGCGCCGAATATCTTCCCGCCTCAGGCGCCGAATCCGGATTTGTTCTCTGCAGCCCGTTTGGTGAAGAGAAGGTGCGGACACTGAGGGTATATGTCTCATTTGCAAGGGCGCTGGCATCTCTGGGCGTGGCTGTTATATGCTTCGATTACTATGGGGACGGCGACAGCGAGGGGAATTTTGAAGAGGCCACTTTTGATGACAGAACAGCTGATATCAGAGCAATTTATAATGATTTTAGAACAAAACATGCTCTAAAAAAGATGGGATTGATGGGGTTGCGCTGGGGGGGAACGCTGGCTGCACTTCTTTCCGAAGAGTTGCAGCCTGAAACCCTGATTCTTTGGGAACCGGTAATCGACACCGCCAAATATTTCTATGATCATCTCCGGGCTTTTCTGGCCTCACAGATGCTTATCGAAGGGAAAGTGACCAGGAACCGGGAGGAGCTTATAAAAGAGCTGGAAGGGGGCAAAATCCTGACGGTTGAAGGATACAATCTAACCGGCCGGTTTTTCTTTGGAGCGCGGGAAGCAACCCTGAAAGGGCGGAAATATGATTACAGAGGAAATTCTCTGATCATTCAGATTTCGCCCAGTCCGGGGAAAATTCGCCCCGAACTGGAGGAATTGAAAAGCAATCTGGGCAATAGTGAATTGGTGTCGCTACCTCGCGAATTTGAATGGGAAAAGACCGAAACCTGGCGGCCGGCGCCGCCGCAGCTTTTCGGTGAAACTTTTAATTTTCTTGATAAGAATGGTTTTTTCGGAAGAAATACTCAGTCTTAAGAACGGCCGCGGGGAGTTGATGTATGGTATTATTCATCACCCCCCGAAACCCAACGGCGCGCTGGTCGTGATGTTCAATATTGGTCTGCACTATCGGGTCTGTCATTCCCGTCTGTTTGTGCGGCAGGCGCGTGAGCTGCAGCAGGAGGGCTTCACGGTGGTCCGGCTTGATACTTCCAAAGTAGGTTACAGTCATGGGGAAATCCCGGTTGGCCGGGCAATCGATTCTTATGATGCCGTTCAGACGGGTCTTTTTGTCGATGATGCGCTGATTTTTCTGCAACATTTGCGGGAAAAACTGCGGCCGACCAAAGTCCTTTGTACCGGGCTGTGCGGCGGCGCCCTGACCGCGATCATAACGGCGGCCCGCGACATGAATGTCGATGGGGTGGTCTTTATTGCCGGGCCGGTGACGGTTACCTCGGCCGAATATGAACTCTCCACCCTGCATCCATTCCATGCCGACATTATGGTTGCCGGATATATGAAACGTCTCTTGCGCCCGGACGCCTGGCTGCGATTTTTCTCGGGGAGAACTTCCTATCGCGATCTGCTCCGATCCTTTAAAGTGAAGCTCACTCACAAGCTCCGACCGCGGAGGCAAAAAACCAAAAGCGAGTATGATGATGTTCTGGAACCGGAAGAAGATAAGGGGAATCGTTTCAATCGGGTTTTCTATGAGTCGTTCGATAGCCTTGTCCGTTCCGGGAAACATACTCTTTTCCTGATGCCGGAACTGGACCATGCCACCTATGACTTTGATAATGTCTTCGCCAAGCCCGTCCTGAGGCAATACGCCGAATTCACCGGCTACTACAGCGTGGCTCGCATTCCGAAGGCCAATCATACCTTTTCAACCCCGATCTCCACCCGGCAATTGTTCGATACCACGGCGCAATGGCTCAAAAAGCGACTGGAATAGGTTATGACCAAACTGGTCGTTGTCATAATCAACTGGAACACTCGCGACCTCACCCGGAACTGTCTTCAGACGCTGTTTCCGGAATTAGAGGGAATGGAAAGCGAGGTGTGGGTGGTGGACAACGGCTCGACCGATGATTCGGTGGAGATGATAAAAAAGGAATTTCCCACCATCAAGTTGATCCCTAATAAAGAAAATGTTGGATTTGCACGGGCCAATAATCAGGTGCTCCGAGAAGCGGCAGGGGAATATTATCTTCTTCTCAATACCGACACTTTGATTCCAGCGGGTTCCATTAAGGCTCTGGTTGATTGCCTCGATAATAATCAAGAGGCTGCGGCGGTCGGCCCCCGTCTTAAAAACGCGGCGGGCGCGGTCGAGCGGCCACTTAAGCCGCTTCCGACCTTAAGTGGCGAACTTCGCTATTGCCTGGCAACCCACTTCTTTCCTTTGAATGGATTATTTCGTTTTCTCTTTGGCCGCCGCCGTACCGATTGGACGAAGCTGACCGAACCGACAGCGGCTGAGGTACTTTCGGCGGCCTGTCTGCTCATTAGAAAAGCGGTTGTTGACAGAATAGGTTTTCTGGCGGAAGACTATTTTCTTTTTTCAGAGGAAAATGATTATTTCTATCGCATGAGACAGGCGGGATTCAAGGGATTCTATCTGCCGAGCGCGGAAATTGTTCATCTCATAGGTATGAGCCGCAAGAAACGGGGCCGCACCGATTCCGAGGTCAATTTCTTCCGGAGTCGCATGCATTTCTTTCACAAGTTCCATCGCAACACTATATTCATGTTTAAATCTATATATGCTTTCTTTTTTTGCTGGTCGTATCTGATGGCCGGAATATTCCGGATCATCAGAACCGGTCAGGAAAACGAAGATTTTGCCGTCTATAGCGCCCTTCTGAAAACGCTTTGGAAAGGGGGCCGGGTTTGAAGAAGGTATTGATCGTCTCGTATGTTTTTCCGCCCATGGCGGCGGTGGGAGGACAGCGGGCGCTGAATTTCTGCAAGTTCCTGCCCCGGTATGGGTGGACTCCTGTTGTACTGACAATTAAGGGGGGAATAAAAATTTCCTGGGATGAGACCCCATTGCAGAAAATTCCCGAAACGATTATCTATCGGTCGGCGATTTTCGAGCCTAAGGCCTGGTGGGAGTCGAGGCATCATGGTCCTCGACCAACTTTCAAGCCCAAAAATGAAAATAGCCGATCGGGGTGCGCACCGCCGAAACTGTCCCTATTGCGCAGGCTGAAAAGATTCATTCGGTTCATGTTATCGGTTCCCGATGCGGGGATATTCTGGGTGCCGCTTGGCCTCTGGAAAGGTCTTCGGGCAATTCGCCTGGAAAAAGTCTCGATTATCATGTCAACTTCGCCGCCGGTATCGTCCCATATTCTGGCCTCACTTCTTGCCCGCCTTACCGGATTGCCGCACCTGGTTGATTTCCGCGACCTCTGGACTTTAAATCACAACTATGACCAGCGGGGATACCCGGAGTACATTCGCAGATACGATGCATCCTGGGAGCGTCGGGTTTTGCGCAAAGCGGCCGGTGTCATGACCGCCTCGCCCGGGTTCACCCGTCAGATGCAAAACCATCTGGGCGGGATGTTGCAAAACAAGACGTTTACCATTACCAACGGTTTCGACTATGAGGAAATCGACCTCAACCGGGAATTCCCCAGGATAGGCGAAGAGAAAATGAGATTTCTATATACCGGGACTCTCTATAGTTTTTTCAATCCCGTATTTTTTCTGGAGAGTCTGTCGCTCTGGATAAGAGATGCCGGGATCGACCGCGGCACGCTTCAGGTGGATTTCTATGGCAATTATGACTATGATTATACTCTCTGGTTAAAGGAATTGGAGTTGGAAGGAATCATCTTTTTCCATGGTTTTATTCCGCGAGACCAGCTTCTGCCGATTTATCATCAGGCCGATTATCTCTTGCTTTTGCTTGGATTCCGCGAGCAGAACCGGAATGTCATACCGGCCAAGTTGTTCGAGTATCTCGCCTCGGGGGCGCGGATTCTTGCCCTGGCGCCGGAGGGTGTGACCACCGAACTAATAAAAAAATATGAGGCCGGATTCTCGCTTTCCATCCCGGACAAAGATGCCATGAAAGACCTGCTCGGCAGAATTTACAAAGATTGGCGGAAGGATCCTGCGCGAAAAAGGAAATATCGCTATATTGAGGATATCGACCGAGCGAAGCTGACCGGTCGCCTCGCCGAAATTTTGGAGACCATGGCGGCCGCTCGGGGAAAATAGATTGAGAGACAATGCCGCTAATTAATTAGTGAGGATTTTGCAGGAAAATGTCTGAACCTTTTAAAGCAAATAAAACCGGGCTGGCCATTACCTCGCGCCATTTGTTGCTTAGCGGATTGATATTGTTGTGCGTTCTGGTGGCCGTTCTGGCCTGCATTGTCGATCCCCGCTATTTGCTTGTCGCGATCGGCGGAATGCTGGTCATATTCCTGATGATCAAATACGATTATTTCGGGTTGATGGTCTATCTGGTGGTCTTTTTGATCCGGCCGGGCGAGACCTATACGGTTTTGAATACGATTCGGCTGGAGCTCGTGCTGGGCGCATCGCTTTCTTTTCTCACCCTTCTGAAGAACAAATTCCGTTATGGCCAGTTCACCATACCCGATAGCAAACTCAACACCGATTTTCTGCTGCTTCTGGGGGCGATGTTCCTTTCGCTGGCTTTTTCCGCCTGCAAGGATTGCACCACCAACAGCCTTATGGATATGCTGAAGCTCGGCATCTTTTACCTGCTGATTATTCTCCAGATTGATTCCAAGAAAAGATTGGAAATATTTTTCTGGCTGTTTATAATTGTCAATGCCAAGATGGCCTTCGATGTCACCTATGGTTTCTATCATGGGCGGGCCATTTTCAATCAGGGGTTGAACCGTGCTAAAGGGATCAATTCGACCATGGATAATTTCAACGGCATCGCCATAACCATGAACACGGTTATTCCCTTCGTCTATTACCTGTTCCTCCACTATAAGGCGTTCTGGAAGAAGGCGATCATGGGCGCGATCCTGATCCTCTTTTTCTGGACTCTCATCATCACCGGCTCCCGGGGCGGACTTCTGGGGTTTCTGGCCATACTCGGATTTATCTGGTGGCAATCTCGTCACAAACTGGTTATGGCAGTGGCGCTTGCTTTTCTGTTGATAGCCGGGTGGATGAACCTCGGAGAGGACAGCAGGGCGAGGTATTCATCGATATTGGATGACAATCTTGATGCTTCCTCGGAGAATAGAGTCAAGGCCTGGAAAGACGGGCTGGAATTATTCGTCACGCATCCTTTGACAGGTGTCGGTGCCGGGGCATTTGCCTGGGCGAGGGTGGAAAGGTTCGGAGTATATCTCAATCCCCATAATCTCTATATTCAGGTTATTGCCGAACTGGGGGCAATCGGGACTTTAATTTTTGCCATGTTCCTGATAGATATATTTAGAATAAATCGCCGCATTATTAAGAAAGTACAGGTCAGGGGCTCGCCCCATGCTCGTCTGGAGCCGTTCGCCAGAGCGACTATCATAGCCTGTCTCTCGCTTCTGGTGACCGGCGTTTTCGCCCATTCGGCGTACCGGTACACCTGGTATCTCCTGGCGGCCTTGACAGTGGTTTCACAGCAATTTGCCAGAATGGAAC
>JAPLUR010000132.1 GCA_026397505.1 Candidatus Zixiibacteriota bacterium | reverse complement strand
CCGCATCTCCGGCGAAATACCAAATTGCACCATGAAAGCGTACTCATCGAGCGTTTGCGGGAGACGCGCGCCGGCATCTCCGGCGGCGATTATCCGGCCGAGCGAGGCGATCAACCAAGCGGCCGTCTCGGCCAGATTGATTATCTGCCCATGATGCAATTGATAGCGCTGCTCCAGTTGCTCAACCGATACTTCCCCGCTCCAGTCGGATAGGAGAAAGACCGCTTTCAGAATGGCGCAGGAGCGAAAATCGAGCGGTTCCCGGCCGACCGCGGCGGCGACGAAAGGGGTAATTTCGCCGGAATATTCGGCAAATTGCTGATGCCGGATTTTTTCGTAGAGGCGCGAACGGTACTCCGATGGCATCAGCCCGCACCGTGAAATATCGAATTCGGCGCCGAACAGAGCCAGCGAAAGCCATCCGACGATTGTCTCGGGATGAGATTTTTCCAGGAATGCTTTATAGCGGCGATAGGTGGCAACAGTCAATCCGCACCGGGCCACGGCCCGGCCGACCGCACCGGGGCGAAGATCTTCCGAAATCAGCCCCAGCGAGGCAAGTTCGGCCAGACATCTATTCAGGCGGGCGGCATCGACCTTCCCCTTCTGCCGCGAAAGAAGCGTTCTCGAGAGGACCCGCTCCAGATCATCCTTTTCCGAAATCAACCCGGACGCCAGCAACTCAAGAAGAATATCCTCGGACGAATATCGCTCAAGAGAGGAGGCGACCCGGGTGTCTTTGCGGGTATCGATATAATTTGACCAAAGCACCTCATGTTCGAAATCGGAGCCGGCCAAAATGACCGCCCGTCCCGGCTTGCCGGTCTCCCCCAAACCGAAGCGACCGGCGCGACCGGTGATATTCTGAAATTCCGGCGGCGTTATAGGAACCAGAACCGCTCGGCCGCCGCAATTGCCGGGAGAATATTTCATGGTTTCGAGAAGCACCATCTCGGCGGGAAGATTCACGCCCATGGCCAGCGTGGTGGTCGAAAAGATCACCCGAACTTCGCCGCTCATATATCCCTGTTCGACCGCCTGACGCTGGGCCGGGGTCAGGTCGGCGTTATGGAACGCGACCCCGCGGGACAGGGTCTGGCGCAGTGAGCGGACCAAGAAACTGGGTTCTTCCCCATCCAGTTCGTTGAGCGTCGTGCGAGCCTCCTCCCAATTGACCGCTGCGGCCAGTTTAAAAGCGGCATGCAAAGTATCCCGCCGGGACTTGAGAAAAATCAGCTTGCGGTTGCTGTCCTTTTTGAGAAATTGGATAAGGCTCTCGGCGAGATCCTCGCGGTCATCGGGCAGGTCGAATTTTTCGCGCCCCTCAAGGCCGCTGTTGAAACTGCGAAAATGAAAATAGCCGCCGGAGGCAATTCCCTGCAGAAGGTCGACCGGGCGGTTGAGCTCGCGGATAACCCGGCAATTCAGCCAATCGGCCAGTTCGGTTTCATCATCAAGCACCGCCGAGAGAGCGACGATTCTCGGACAATGGCCGGAGCAGATTATTTTGGTCAGGGCCATCTCCAGTTCCGGCCCCCGCTCCGGGTCGCCGATCATCTGCAACTCATCAACCACGACCAATCCGACCTGCTGGAGAATATCCAGATTGACCGTCAGCAGCCGGTTGAATTTCTCGTATATCGCCAAAGCCAGGTCAAATTTGCCCGATTCGAAATCATGGTCATTTTCCGGATGGTCGCCGGTGATAATTACCGCGCGGATACCAATCGAGCGGTAGCAGTCGCGAAAGTAGCGGTATTTCTCCTCCGCGATCGATTTCAGCGGAAGAAGCATGACCGCTTTCTTGCGCTGCAGGAGCGCGGCAATGGCAGCCATCTCGCCGCAGAATGATTTCCCCGCCGAGGTCGGCGCCGATATCAGCAGGTTCGAGCAAGGATTTTCTTCATTTCCTTTGAGAAGCCCGGCCCGGATTGCCTTCTCCTGCAGAGGAAGAAGATAGTCCCCCTGCCGATGGCTCCAGCTGTTGATTATCAGTTCCGGTATTTCGAATTTTGTCAAATCCTTTAATCGCATGATACACCCCCATTGTTTATGAATTAATCAACCACAGCTTCCAAATCCACAGGTCGGGCAGGAGAAACAGCTCCCCAGACGGATCAGCCCGGTTCCGCAATCGGGGCAATGGACAGCCGGGCGGTGGCTCATTGCCGACTGCAGATGCCGGCTGGGAGCGCTTGATGGTTCCGTGATTTCCTGTATGACTGAGTCAAAAGAGCTATTATTTATGAGCATAATATTAGTCTCCTTCTTGAATTCTATATCGGCCTGAGATGAAAATACTGCACATTTGTGCAGTTGTCAAGTGATTTTTTCTGAAATTTATAAAATATTTTATCTTATCTATATATGGGAGTTAAGGATAGAAAATGGTCAATATATGGTGTCAATTATTCAACGAAGGGAGGGCTTGATAAATCACCCCCCCCTTGTGTTTGGCCTTTTATCAGATGGATATCATTTTTTGCTCACAAGGCTATCCGGCGGGGCGGCGATGTGTTAATTTCGCACCTTTTGGGAGTGTTGAAAAAGTGTATATTATGGCAATATACCTCTGTAATGACTAATGATGACGTCCGACCTGTCATTCTGGCGAAAGCCAGAATCCAGAAAGTAGTAACTGACTTGCACTTATGTTTTCCCTTTCTGGATCCTGAATCAAGTTCAGGATGACAATTTCTGTGTCTTTTTGCGCGAGGAGATGCTTCATCCACTATCGGTGACTTCTTCAACGAGCCCCGTTGGTGGGTTGCTTATTAAGAGCGACTCCATAAATAGCGGTGTTTCTCTTAGGCATATATAAAAAGGCAAGAGAATGCGAATCAAGCCATTATTCTCTTGACAAGCTTATCGTAATATCGTACAATTAACTCAGAATAAGGCATCATTGATTATCATCATCAGAAGCGTATTTATTACTTCTGTCTTAAACTGCGTTAGAGTAAGGCACAATGTAGAATTGCTAATGAGACTTGGTTTCCTTGAGAGGTGGGTCTTAATATTGGGATTCCGTTAAAGCAGGCATTCGTGTTTTTTCAGGGTGCCTCGATATAGCGATGCCCAGAGATTAGGCAGTCGCTGACCCATATTGATTTTCTTCTCCTATTCGTGTCCTGTGCCTGGTTGAGTTTAGTACTTCTGAGTTGGACGAATGATGAACCGTATCGCCTACCCAAAGGTGTGGATATTCAATATCCTTTCTGCCTTAAGCTCGGCGGCCTTGCTGTCTCTTGTACATGCCAATCCTGATTTTTGGTTTGTTTCGCTGTTTGCGCTGATTCCTTTTCTCTGGCGGCTTTGCCATGTTGGCCGGGTGGGTTCTATTGCAACGGGAATCATGCTGGCAACATTCTTTGCATTTATTACCGGTCTCACCGAATTGTCGGTTGATCCGGCCTACTTCATTTTCCGAATGGTATCGCTCAATGCTGCCTTTATAGTTTTTACATTGGGTGTAGACAGGGTAAAAAGATCATTTGGCTTTGATCCTCTGGCAATAGCCCTGATATGGTTCCCGATAGAGTATATCCTAATATCTTTTGCCAATCTCGGGGGTGTCTTTTCAATATCCCAGCCCGGCTCCAAAATCGTCGTTGAATTCTGTTCCCTGTTTGGTCTTGTGCTGGTTTCGCTGATAGTCGTCCTCGTAAATGCGCTGATTCTTTGGTTTCTTGAATATGCAAGAGAAAGAATACGCCCGACATATAACGTCGCAAAGAAGAAACCCAAGAAGCATTATCCTCAATTCAGCCAAGTGGTAATTGAGAAGTATTTGAATTTTCTTTCCGGACCGCGCGCACCCCCGCCACATTATGGCTTTCAAAATTATTAGTCCATAGATGATGAGGAATTTTGGGGTCTGATGCGGTTCAGATCCCTCACGGGTTTCGCCCGCCCGAAAAGCAGAAAAGAAGGCAAATGCGGAAACTACGTATGCAGGAGTTTGGCGGCATCAAAATTCCTCATTATAGAAGAAGTTAGTAGGTCAATACAATAACAAACACGAAAGAGGAAACGATGGACAAAACAATAAAGGCAGAGAAAGCAATTAACGAACAACCGCTTTTGAAATCAAGTTTCGCAAAAAGTGCAGCCACGGTCGCTTGCCTCTTGGTTCTTATTTCGTTATTCATTAGTGTACCGGCCCAAAGTTCCTCGACTGTCTATACACAGCTGAGCTTTAGCGGCTTCATAAACGAGGATACCGTATGCTATGTCGGATTGGCCGTCACGGACTGTGCGAGCCATCACATGGTTGCTAGCTTAGATCAAAAGAATGATAACAAACCAAGACGCACCACTGGTCATACCACGAAGCAAACGAGGGACAAGTGTCATTCAAATCTCAGTGCCGGCATCTTCGACGTTATGGATCTTTGCGATGGCAACTACGACCTCAGGACAATGTGGATCGAACCAGATGACGACACGGTCACTCTCGTGCAAAACGTTTCATCGAGCGTGTCAGGGGATACCATATATGTCATCGCCACAGGCGTGTGGAGTGGCACCTGTGACGACTGGCCGGACAGCGCGACGGTCTTGATTAACGACATCGAGGAACTCTGGCACCAAGTGGAACCCGGCCATGTGCGAATGACTTATGTGCAGACGCACGTAATTAACGGCGAACCCGGCGCGTTCCAAGTCGTCAAAGATCTCACTTACGCTGGTGATATAACGCTGGCTTGTGACCAAGTCCTCAGGATTTCTAATATCGTCGTTCAATTTGACCCAGTATCGCGGGTTGAGCACTCGGAGTGCGACCTCCATATGGCACTGGTATCACACGCCATCCCCACCCTCACCGAATGGGGATTGATCATCTTCTCCGTTCTGCTCTTGGGCTGGATGGCGTGGGCCGTCGTACGCCGGAGAAGAGGAGTGACGGTTCGCATGTAATAATTATTGACGGAAAGGCAGGTCAGGCCCCTCGCGAGCCTGGCCTATCCAAAAAATGCAATGTGTCGAAACCGCCCGCCGGCGGCGGGCTTTTGATATTATAGGCGACCTACAATGTTACCATAAATGGCGGGTAGAACCCACACTATGAAGTTGAACAGTTTATTTGATGGAAGATTGACGATGTTATGTAATTGGAAAGTGAATCTAACTGTGCTTGCGATGGCAAGCGGGGCGTTGCTTTGCAGCGTTCTTGTGTTTCAATGATGAGCAGCCCAAACGGCGCCTTATCGCAGTCTGATAAAGCGATCCGTTTCTCATAAAATCATACATCGGTCAAAATTTAAATTCCACCTATAATAAAATATCTACATTCATAATTCTGTCAATGAAAATCCGATATGACCTTCTGCCGCGGCTGTCTTATGTTGACAACCCCGGTCGACTTTATGTATAGTTGGCTGTATGAAAGCTCCTGCAGCAAAAAGAAGCGTTCTCGTTTTCATGGCGGGACTGGTCTGGTCGGCAGTCGGGCTGGCGCTGATGATAGTGGCGGCCGGATGGCTGAAAGGCCGGGGATTCGAAGCGATACCGGAAATATTGATTGGAATGGGCGGTGGAATCATTATCTTTATTTTCGGCTTTTCGAAACTGGCGAAAAAGAATCTGGCCAGAATTTACGAACAGGCTCCCGGTAAAGAAAAAGTCTGCCTGTTTGCTTTTCAGAATACCCGGAGTTACTTGATTGTAGCAATCATGATTCTCATGGGATATACGCTGCGTCATTCGGGTCTCCCCAAAATTTATCTTTCCCCCATATACTTGACTATCGGCCTCGGCTTATTTCTGGCCGGGGTTCAGTATTTTGCGCGGTTGCGTCATCAGTAGGCGTGCCCGCTTCTTCGATTAATCCTGTTCAAAATCAATTTTCAATTCCACCCAGCATTTGATCGGGTGCGCTTTATGTATCGCCGGGACGAAGACGGCTTGCTTGGCCGCCCGGGCGGCATTTGGCCCAAAGCCCAAATTGGCCGGTTTCTCGGAGCGCACAACGACCTGAATGGGCTTGCCGAACTGATCGACCAGGATATGAAGGATAACTTTTCCCTCCGTTCCGGCCCGCTCGGCGGTTAAGGGATAATCAGGCTCTTTCATCCAGACAAATTCGGGGACCCGTTCGACGACATCGGTCAGGGAATAGACATTCGTGTCTAATGAAATGGTCTTTATATATGCTCCCCCGCCACCGGCACCAACGGATTTTGAATCAATGTAACGTTCAAATTCCATGCCATACCAGGCAGCCTCGCCCGTGTCACCGGGAGAAGGAGATAAAATTGGTATCAGCCCGAATCTCTCCGAGGAGGTTGGCGGTTGAATGTTTTTTCGCGGCGGAACAAGATGTCCACCACTCATAAGCGAGCCGGACCCCAGGGCCAGGCTCATAAGCCCCGGAAGAGTCATTCCGGTTAGCAGACAGTCGCGCCCCGCAGGGGCAGACCATTCTCTCTGGAGAGAGGAAAGGAAAAGAGGCTGAGTTAGAATTATCAGGGATGAAAGTATAACAACCACGAGAAGGGCGTGGTGATTGTCATACCTGAGGACGAAGGCAGGGAAAAAAGCAACATACCTTGCGCCTGTCATACAGCACCTCCTTTAGCAAGGAGGATGCCGCAATCTGCCGAATTACTACTTTAACCTTACCGTCTGTCTGTCAGGGTAAATTCAACCTGGTACGCCACCCAGACAGCCACCGGCCGGTTATTCTGAATCGCCGGCTTGAACTTGCACTTATAAGCGGCGGCGACAGCGGCCTCATCGAACCCGGCTTTTGAGCCGGAGGACTTATAGACCATGGCCTTTTTCACATCGCCGTTTTTGTCGACCAGCGCTTTGACCCAGACGACCGCTTCCATATTGGCCGATCGGGCCAACCGCGGATATTCCGGGACTTCCTCGTAAATCATTTCGGCCGGAATCTCAACCGGGACAAAGTCCTCGGGAGAGGGCAGGTATTCCTCATCGGGAATGTCGACGACAATATTGGACTTGTCCTGGCCATCATCAGCGGCGGTCGGTGGGGCGACAATCGTCGCCAGGTCTTCTTTGGTGGCAATGGTCATCTCCTGATCGGCCACCTCATCATCGGCCACCGGCTTGGGAATACCAACCTTCGGCGCCACCATATTGGGCTGGGCAATATCAATTCGGGGCGGCTTCTTGGTCACGGTCGGGGGCGGCCCCAAATCAGCAATGGTTTTGATAATCATCGGCTGAATATTAACCGCCTCTTCCGCGGTCAACACTTTATAGAGATAGGTACCGCCGATGAGAACCGCCACCAGCAGAGCCGCGAACAGAGTTCCCGAAAGCATGTTTCGCTGGTATTTGGTCTTCAGTTCAAATGCGCCGTAGTCGCTGTAGGCAATAGTAGGAGTTTTCGCCATAATTTAATTTCCACCTCCTCCACCTGCAGCCGCAGCCGCGGCATCTATAATTCTATCATCGCTGTCTTCCCAATTTCCGATCGCATAGCGATAGGAAAATCTTTCATCTTTGGTCAGATCATCGACTTTTTTGTTCAACTGTTTTGCCTTTTCGGCATTCCAGGAACGTTCCAAAAGGTCGATTTCATCAAGAATGTCGACCATGGAGTTGTAGCGGGCGTCTCTTCTGATCAGGACCAGCGTATTCAACTTGGGATTATCAAAATTAAGGTTTTTCAACAGCATTCTCAAGGAATCTGCATCCACATTATAACCGCTCGTCTGGCCGGCAACAACCTTCTTGTCCGGCGGAACGAGTTGCGGCAGATACTTGGCAGGATTGCCGACATTCCAGAAAAACCGATCCAGACCGTCGATACGAATGGTCAGAAGATTCGACTCGGCCACATCAACCGGCGTCTTTGAGTCCTTGGGTGGCAGGTTGATTTCCATTGCCTGCGGCATGGAGAACACGGTCGAGACCATATAAAAGATGAGAAGCAGGAAAGCGATATCCACCATGGGGGTCATATCGATCCTGATAGCGATTCGTCGCTTGGGGCGTCGATGACCCTTACCTTTACCGGATTTTTCGCGTTGGACTACATCACCGGCCATTCAAATCACTCCTTTCACTCATTTCCGCTAAGCTCCCGTCTTCTTCATCGCTTCGCGCATCTCGGTCTTCCCTTCATTATCGGTAATAATCAGGAAGCGTGTCAGCTGGTTTTCACTCATGGAATTCATGATGGCATTCATGGTCCCGAAGCTGGCATCTTTATCGGCTTTGATAACGATGAGGGCCTTAAGGTTTAAGGTTCTGGCCCGGTTGATGGCCGAAGCGACATTGAGCGTGTCAACCTCCGCATATTTCCGCACCGTGGTGGTCAACTCCTGCCCGTCAATGACCACTCTCTCCTTCTGGAGAAAGTCCACATAGATAGAGTCTTTCCTGCTGACAGTGATATTAATAATATCTTTGTCAGGCAACTCAATCTGAGAGTGCGAGGAGGGCAGTGTCACCGCCTTGGCCTCGGGTGGCTTAAACTGCGTGGTCGACATATAGAAAATGAGAAGGAGAAAGGCAATATCGACCATCGGGGTCATATCTATCCTGATGGAGATCCGCCGTTTCTTCTTGATAGACATAAGTCACTTACCTTCTTTATCTTTCAACAGTTGAAGCACTTCAAAGGTGGCCTCATCCGTCGTGTAGTTGAAAGCATCCACCTTATTAACAAAAAAGTTGTAGAAAAAGATTCCCAAAATACCGGAAATAAGACCGCCGGCGGTATTCACAAGGGCTTCGGAAATACCGACCGCCAGCTGCGAAGCATCAATGACACCGCCCTCAACATTGCCGGTGGCGGCAAAGGCGCGGATCATACCAATAGTGGTTCCCAGAAGACCGACCATGGTCGCGATTGAGGCAATGGTCGAAAGGGCGATCAGGTTTCTTTCCAGAAGCGGGCCTTCGAGCGCATTGGCTTCATCAATGGCGGCCTGGGTCATGGTGATCTTCTTCTCGTTGTCGATAGATTTGTCGTCCCTGATCTGGCGATATCTTTCAATACCGGCACGCAGCACGTTAGCCGTGGTCCCTCTCTGCTTGTCGCAGGCAGCCAGAGCGCCGTCATAATTGTCGGCCTGAAGCAGGGTGATCAGATTCTTGAAGAAAACCTGAACCGAGCTTTTGCCTTTAGCGACTTTATAGAGCGAAATGAACCGTTCCGCCACAAATGCGATCAACATCAGTAATATGGTAATCAACACTACCACCAGAGGACCGCCCTGATAGACATTATGGGCGATAGTCCCGGCCGGCTGAGACTTCAGAATGACACCCCAGAGAACATATCCGATTACAAAGGAAATCAGAAAGTTTAGAGTAATGAATAGTGACTGTTTCACTTGTGCAAAACCTCCGAATATTAGTTTTTAACTTCTATTTTTTTCCTGTCAAATCTCTACGGCCTTAACCGCATTCATAATGAACGCCGCCAAGGATAAATAAAATCCATATGTTAATAGACCCAAATAGCTGGCCGTGCCATAGCTCCGGCCCAACTGCTTGACCATCCCGGTCGGATCAAATGAATAGTCGGCGCCGGCGACGGAAATCAGCAGACAAAATACCCAGACAGCCACCGGTATCCAGTTCAGTCGCAGTATTTTCTTGAGCTGCAGAGCCGTCGAATCGGCATCACCCTTTATCCCATGCAGGGCATAGAGAGTGTAACCGGCCAAACCGAGGCAGAGCAGGATGTAAATGATGAACAAGAGGGCGGTCAGCATGAGAATGAAACCGGATGAGAAAGCCTTGCCGCCCATATTGCCTATCGAGGCCAGCGCCCCGAGAGCGGACACCGATTGAAATTCCCGACGAATCTCAACTTTCTTTTTGACCATCGAAATAGAAGCAAACCCTTTATCATCCTTCTGAGAAACCTGAACCTGACTGGAGGATGAGTCGGTGCCGACCTGCGACGCAGCAGTCACAGCAGGTTTGACTTCTATCTCTTTGTATCCGGAAAACCAGGGGAGAAACAGGGATAGAATAATGAGAACCGAGGTGATGGTAAGGACAATCCGCTCGTAGGGAGCCACGCGCGGTTCGGTCAGACTGCATTCCTCACGGAGCCGGATGCCCGATTTCCTCTTGTCAAGAACCCTCTTGATCCAGCTCTCTTTCTCCGAGTCCGACTTAAAGAGATCCCCAATCTTGCCTGGTTTGACTTCAAAGCCGAGATATTTGAATCGTAATTCAGGGTCAACGCCTTTTCTTTCGGCTGTACCCTTTTCATCTTTTTCGGCCATAGAATCTCCTGATATATTAATGAACTAATATTTAAACTTGACCCGGTCAATGCCGTCCAAAGCCGATTTATTGCCCGGTTCACATTTTATCACTTTGTTGTACCAGTCAAAGGCCGCCTTGTAGTCTTTTTTGGCTTCCGCCTTATCCCTGGCCTCTTCTTTTTCCAGCGCCCGGAATTCATAGACCTGAGCAATCCAGGTAAGAAGATTCGCATCGGAGCATTCCGAATTGCTTTTCCTTACCGTGCACCTCAAGGCTTTGTTCAAGTATTCGAGAGCTCGGGTGTAATTTTTTTGACAGATGCCGCCAAAATAGGCGTATCCCAAGGATTTCAGGGCATCGCAATTTTCCGAATCCATGGTCAATACCTTTTCATAAAGCTTGACTCCGTTTGCGCAATCGGAAAGCTGATAAAGGTAGATTGAACCGAGCATGCTGGTCGCTTTGACATTTTCCGGCTTGAATCCCACCACTTTTTCCAGATATGAAGCGGCCAATCTGGAAAAGTCGACGCCGGCCAGAGGATCCACGACCGGATTGGCCGCCGAGGCGCTGTCGGTCTTGGGAGCCTCTTTCTGTTCCGGAGCCTGGGCCGATTTTTCGGCCAGATACATGGCGGAAGTGGCGGCGTTATAATAAATGTGCCAGAGTTTTTCATCAATGCCCAGGGCTATTCTTTTGATATAATATATCAGGGCGCTGCGATAGTCGCCCAGATAAGTATAGCTGACTGCCAGCCCGTAAAGGACCCGCTCCTGAGCGGAATCGAACGCCAGTGATTTCTGGTAATAAGTGACGGCATTCTGGTAATCTTTGAGATTTTCGGAGGCTTCGCCCATCCAGCGGTTAAGCTCACCCTCGGAGACACTCGACTGGAATCCTTCCGGCTGCCTCTTGACCCATTCACTCTGTTTATTAAAATAGACCACCGCCGAATCATATTCACTGCTGCCGAAAAAGGCCCGGCCGTAATAAAAATAAATATCCTTGGGTTCCACCGGAATCCCCAACACCGTGGCATAATACTGTTTGGCCTCGCTGTAACCGCCGATCATCAGATAAGCCATCGCGGTTTCATAATAAGCCCGGCCGGTGGTGCTGTCCGGTTTGCCGGTTGTGAGCTCAATGTATTTTTTATAGGAACCGATAGCATCCCGAAATCGCTGCCGGGCATCCTCGGAATTTCGGGCCGAACGGGCCGCTTTATAATAAATGCCGCCGGCTTTCATCCAGGCTTCGGCATGAGTTGAATCCCTTCTCAAAACAAAATTCAATTTCTCCAGCGCGCTGCTGTAATCCTTAAGCTCCAGATAAGCCTCGGCCATGTGGAAATAAACATCAAGGGAGGCGGTATCCAATTCAAGAGCTTTCTCGTACTCACTTAAAGCCAGAGGATATACTTTATTCTGGAAATTGATATCACCCAAGGAGGTATGATACTCGGCATTAGTGGAATCAATGATTATGGCTTGACGGATTTCGCGGTCGGCGCTGTTCAGGTCTGCTTTGGCCATGTGGGCCATCGCGAGGCCGTTGTAAAAGGCCGCTTTCATTATATCCTTGGATTTCTTCAGGCCAATATTGAAATTCTTAATGGCTTCATCCAACTTGCCAGACTTGACCTGAACCGTCCCCAGGGCCAGAAGTCCATCAAGTAACTTGCTGTCTTTATTGAACGATAGTTGAAACTGCTTTTCGGCTTCCTGATATTTTCCCCGGCGGACATATATCTGACCCAATGTGTAATAGTTATAACCATAACTGGGGTCGAGTTTTATATCTTTTTCCAACAGGGAGACGGCCAAAGTGGTATCCCCCGATGCCAGAGCATCGGTGATTTCCTGTTTGATTACCTGAGACAGAAGAATCGCAGGAATCGCCAATAAGAAAATCATCAGAAGGGGCCAGAGTCGGCCGGCTTTTTGTCTATCTGAATCTTTCAATCTCAACACCTCTCTACGGGGCCAAAAATTCAAGACGGTATAATACCCTAATTCCAGTTTTTGTCAAGAAATTTATATGGTCAAACTGCTCTATGACCCTCCCTCATCCGACACCCGCGACCTCCTCAAAAAAAGGATAATTCTTAAAACAAAGTAGATAATCAAGACCACACCAAAGATTATTCGGGCGGTCGACGATAACAGGGTATTGGGCATGAAAAAAATCAGATAAATCCCGGCCACCAACACCAGGATCGCCGAGAACAGGTTGACTATTTTTTCCGGTCGCGAGTTCAATTTTTCCATCTCCTCATTCAAGCGTTCTATATATTATACAATAAGCCGAATAGCATCTTCCTTCTTTTCATACATATACAATATATATTCAATACAACAAGTGTGCCATGCGTTTAAGGTTCCCTGAGGTATTAATGTATTGGGATACAATAGAATAACTTAGAGGGAATGAGGGAGGAGCAAGACCTGTGAAGAATCGCAACAATTGCGCCGGTTGAATCTCAGACCCGCCGATTATCTCCGTATCTTCAAGAATTTCAATTACTTACTCGTCGAGCCTTCTGAGCTTCATAGGGAAGCCAATATACAATTATTCGTATGTTTTCACTATTATCGAAGGCTATTCTCATTCTTCCCGTAAATAACACTCTATATTCATTAAGGTTCCTCGCGGGCAGAAATTTCAATTCGCGCAGTATCCGCGCCGCCTGTTTGACCGGTTCATCCCAGGCAGGACGGTCGAAGGCCGAGGAGATTATATTTCCCAGCGTATCTATATTAACGAATGCCTCCAAGGTGACCGAAGGGGGGATTTTTCCTCCGGTCCTGAACTCTCCATAGGGAAAATTGAATGGTATCGGCGGATTGGTCAGCGAATCCAGATATAGCGAGGGATCGATCCGGATATAATCAAAGGGGAGGTCGGGAATCCAACTCGAATCGGGCGGCCAGGTGGATGTGGGATATCTCAAGCGCTCAAAAAATCGGAAAGTGAGGAACATCTCCGAACGAACCGTTTTTCCGCGACAAACGGCGGGAGAAAAATCGGCATATAACAGAGCCCGGGAGACGACATCAGTGAAGCTCTCATTGGTGGTACAATGCTCGAGGATACGGGCGACTTTCCCGGTAGAATCGATGATTAAATGAAAAACCGCAAAGGGATAAAGATCAGCCTTCTGCCCTTTTTTAAAGCCGCAATAATAGGAGGGAAAGGAGCGCAGGGAAGGCGCGGTGAAGCCGTTAATGGTTAAGGCCTTTTCCAACAGGGCGCGGTCTCGGGTGTCTTTAACAGCGTTATAGGGAAAATGGAGGGTGGCGTAAGGTCTGTTGAGGCGACTGGAAAGAACAAGTCTGGCCGGAAGAATGAAAGGAATGGCGGAATCCTCATATGTCGCAGGCTCAAACCGGATATTATTGAGGGAATTGACAAACTGCTTCAGATAATCCGATTTCTGGGGTAGAGAATATATGACCGAATCGCTTTTCCCCGCCGAATTCAGATAGAAGAGGAGATTTTCCTGCTGTGGGAAGCCAATTTCCGGCAAATAATCCCCCTCCGCCAGCCACAATTCCGCCCCCGCACCGCCGCTGTCCCAGGGAGCAAGAACCAGAGCGGTATCAGGGCGGTCGATTTTCATCGTCGGGAAAGTCAATCCCAGAAGAGAGAACGGCTCGGCCGACCGAACAATCGGTGAAAAAATCTGGCCGATAAAAATAACAAGTAATAGTTGGCCGTGGATCTTCAGAAATCTCCGAAAGTTCATCATCATCCTAAATATTTCCCTGTGACTGAATCATCTTTGTATCACTCTTACATTATACAAAAAGGAGAGGATAAAATCAGTCCTTTTCTTCGCTCAGGATGAGAGACCGTTCCATAATTTAGCCTTGAGAAATTCCAGATCCTTTCGATCGACGACAAAATACCCGCACAGCAGACCGATAAAGGCGACAATCAATATCTCGCCAAAGAAATAGCCCCAGTTTTCCGGAGTAACGGCAATTTTGGCCAGATAGGATAAACCGAACGAAATGGCAAAACCGAGAAAAGCGGCTTTCGCTATTGAACTGTAGAACGCTCCCAAATTGATATTCAGAATCGGCCGGATGACTCTCGGCATAACGAATAAGTAAATAATAATTTGGGCGATGGCTGTCCCAAAGGCAACGCCCGGCAGACCATAATGCTGAATCAAGAGAATACTGCCGCCAAGATTCAGAATCCCCTCGGCCAATATGACATAGAGAATTCTGGTATGTTTTTCGATACCGTACAGGATGGCCGTGCCGACGGCATGGGGAAGGTACACCGCCAGCGGAACCACCAGTATCCTCAGGATACCGGCCGATGCTTCATACCCCGGGCCCATCCAGAGGGCGATAAAATGGTCGGCAAATACAATTATTCCGCCGGCGGCCAGAAAAGTGAGGAAATAGAGATACCGGGTTCCTTTCATATAGATAAGAGAGATAATTTCTTTCTCATTTTTAGTTTCATAATGGCTGACCAGCGGGCGCAGCGGCATAGCCACCGCACTAATGAGATTTCTGACCGCCACCAGAAGCGTTACCGCGATGGCATAAATTGTAACCGCCGAAGTATCAATAAAATAGCCGATCAAGACATTAGAGGAGTTGACAATCAACATCCAGGCGATGGAAATCAGGAAGCTGATAACCCCATAGCCGATAAGCATCCGGAAAGTGGAGCGGTCGGCCAGGCGGGGGTTGAACCGGAGCGGCGCATGCAGTCGCTTGAGGAAAACAGTGGCCGTAATCACACGAAGAAGGGTGAAAATCAGGAAAGTCAGCGCCAGAGGGACAATGCCATATCCGCTCTTAAGCAGGAAAATTATCACCAGAGTCCGGAGTATATCCTCGGCGATCGCGATGCCGTTGGCAATATCGAACCGATGAAACGCTCCCAGCGAACCACCCCAGGGAAGCATAATAAAATTGATCGCCACATTGAGACCGATAATCATCAGCACCGCTCTCCCCTGCGCGATATATTCGGCGGGGATATTAAACCAATTCAGGGCAAAAAATGAAAGAATGGCCGAAATGATAATTACCGCTATCCCGGCCGCCGAGTAAACGACAAATGCGGTGTTGAGAACCGAATTGATCTTGCCGTAATCCCCGTTTCCGAGGAATTTCGAAATATATCTGATAAGGGCCTGCTGGAGACCGAGGTCGAGAATGGTCATATAGTTGACGATGGAAAAAATCAGCACCCAGACACCATAAAGATGATTGCCGAGCGAATGAATAACAATCGGATTGACGAGAAAGACGACCAGCATTCGGACCACCAAGCCGGCCCAACTGGTGACAATGTTTTTTCCAAATTGACGGAGAAGGCTCGGCATAGCGGAAGAGAATATAATGGAGCCGGTAGTGATTAGTTATATAATTATTCGGGTTGGGATTCTGCTGGGGAATTTGTCGGATTTCTCAATACCTCAGGGGAGGAATTACGGAACGCCGACCTGGCGCCTGAGGCGGTCAATAAATTCCAGTTCAAGACAAGGACAGCAAAAAAATAGGGCCGGTCATCCGACCCCATCTTTTGCTTTCAAGCCAATATGGCTATTTTAGAATAAGCATCTTCTTCGTCTTTGAGAATTCTCCCGCTTTCAAGCGATATAAATATACACCCGTGGCAGCTTCATGGCCATATGAATCTACCCCATTCCATCTGACTTCATGAAAGCCCGCTTCGAGAATGCCATCTATCAGAGTAGTGACCTTCTGCCCCAGTATATTGTATATATCGAGTTTCGTTTCAACCCGCTTCGGAAGCCCGAATCTAATTGTTGTTGATGGGTTGAAAGGATTAGGATAATTCTGCTCAAGACTAAATTCTCGCGGCAAAATTGGCCCTGCGGTTTTGAAATAAATGGGACAGGCATTCACATCAGCACCTAAAACTGAATCGATTTGAACCCAGCCTGCAACTGTTAAGATAATATTTGTTCCTTTCGGAATAAAAATCTTCCCTTGAGGATCTAGTAAGCCAAGAGTTATCTCATTGCTCTCCTGCTTGAAGAAAAGATCCAGACCCGTATTACTTTCAAGATTGATTGTTGAGCTGTCAGCTGATCGTAGTTTCATCTCAAGGCCATAGATTTCAACAGGTGACGTTATGGAAATAATGGTCTTGCCGTCATTAACTATACACCGCACTGATCCACTGTCCACAGCTACTGATCTTTTGTTACTGGCATATAATAGACCAGAGCCCAGGCAATCGGGGGCTGACCCATCCTTATAAAGATAATTGATCAAATATGTTATATCCTGAATGTTGGCCATGCCTGTGTGATTAACATCGGCTATTTCCAAAGGATTCGGCGCCGGGCCACCCTTATAGAGATAATTGATCAGAAAAGTGATATCCTGTATATTAATAAGCCCGTTGCCGTTGACATCACCGCATATATAAGGATACCAAATTGTGGTCATTCCCAAAAGTGAATCCGGTTTGGGTGCTATTTCTGTATGCCCTACATTGTCTTCGGCAATAGTATAGAACTGATATGTATGGCCATGTTGACCGGTGAATTCAGTGGAATTGGAGACTACATCTTCAACCATTAGAGTATACTTCGTATCCATTGTGTCTCTGTAATACACGGCATATGATTTAATTCCCGAACCGAGCGAATCATCGTGGCCAAGCCAACTCAAGTTGAATCGCAATGATGTCGTTGTATCGGGTAGAGAATTAATTCTACTAAACGGCGAACCGGCATCAATTGTATTAAATATTGCCAGGCTGTCCATCGGGGCCAATATCCAATCATTTTCATCGAATTTAATAGACGCAATGTTTTCAATTTTGGTTCCAGTAGGCAAATTGGCTTTGGGCTTGATAGAATAACTTACCCAGCCCTCGCCCCAATAGGGCGCAGTATCAGCAGGGAGATTAATATTGGCTAAATTCCAATTAAGGACACCATTAACAGAGTCGAAATTATATGAAGCCGCATAGTCTGGCCGAATACTGTCGGGTCCGTCACCCGGATAGATTTCCTGAAACTGCAGAGTGTTCCAGTCAAGATTTAGATCAAGGGTATCAACAATTTGGATATTTTCGGCTGATGCAGTGGCAGAGTCTACATTTTCAAAGTAGATCGTGTACATTGTATTCAGTTCGGGCAGTATATAATGTCCGGAGCCAAATCCATCGGTAGCAACCTTATCATTCGGGTCACATGAGCCAATGGGAATGAATATCTTGGATCCATCAGGTGAAAGAAATTTTCCAGCATATACATCTGGCGGCATTTCATATATTAGACCCCATATATTTAGAGAATCTATGCTGAATACCCTGGGGTCTTCTGGTTCGCAAAAATCATTTCTATGTGTAATTGATAAATATAATTTACGAGGTGTAGCCTTAAATTGCCAGTTATCCAGAGGCAAACCAGCCTTGTAATAAGATTGCTGAGCAATTCCGACACAATTAACGGCATTATTTGGACCGCCACCCCAGAACCCGAGCACCGAATAAGGGGTACCATCATAAAGAAACTTCTTATATTCATCACATGCTGCTTGGCCTATTTCTTCTGAATAGCCAGGAGGAAAGCCATAACCTTTATAGGCAGAACCTAAACCCGCATAATGGCTTCTCCATTGGGCAAAAGGGATAGTTTCCTCCGGGAATTCATTACTAAGTTCGGTATGTAAATAATGATCAATCACACCGCCATTGCCATCATAAAATGCATCATGTCCGAACATATTCTCCTCATGAGGACCTACAAATAGGATAGCACCCGCGCTGCCTGGAGGTGGCTCGTCATAATTTGGCGCATTCGCCCTGTAACCTCCTTTGTCGAGACGAACTGAATTAAAAATGTCAGTGAGCGATCCCAAGGAAACAGCGGTGCAGAGATTCACTCGGATTTCATTTTGTGGCAATGGAACATTGCAGTTGAGAATTAGCTGTCCTTCCTCTCCCGGCCTTAGTTTAGTAATCAATATGTTCCATAGTAACATAGTATCAACTACTACAGGCGTAAAAGATGAGCTATCTGGGAATGTAGGAATGTCGGAGGTTATGGAAATCCCGGGTGGGCTCGATATCCATAACATTACATCATATTCACATATATTGCCGGAATTGCCATACCTCAATGTGTAAGTTTGCCATCGATTTATTCGGATTTCATTCCTACCCTCAATAGAATACCATAGATTCTCGAAACCCGCTTCAATGCTGAGTCCACTATTATAGACTGCCGAATCACCTCCGGGATTAATGACTACTACATTGCGAATACCCAATTCCTGATTTGTCAAGTTAAATATGGCTCTTATGTTTGATGAATCAAGGATAAATGTAACATTCGAATCGGCAATGATATCCGGCTGCCCGGACACTGTCAGCTTTACTCGCGCACCCGATTCAAAGAGCCTTCCGGCAATATCAATGGTCACTATTCCGGTATTTCCACCGGTACTTGGTGATACGGATAATATGGTAAATCCCGATGGAATCACAGTAATGCTCTTCATTAATGAATCGTTGTACGGGCATTGGTCATTATCAAGTGTGGCAAAACATCGTGCCGTATATGTACCAATATTGGCAGCCGGCCAGGGAGAAAATGTAATAGTATCAATTTGATGCAGGGCAAGAGTAATATTTACGGTGTCTAAATAAACAGAACCAATCTGAAATACAGTGGGGAATGATTCTTCGCTTTTTCCATTATTTTGTATGATTGCCATTGGTGATATTTGAGAACCCACAATTAATGTGTCTGATGGCGCCAAAATAGAAATCATTGCAATGTCAGTATCAAAGGAAAAAGTCCATGCCGCCAGATAGGCAGAGACCTTGTTCCCCGCAATCGTAAATTCGCCCCCCGCTATCATTTTTCCGCCGTACACGGTCAGGGCATTGACCAAGGGATCGATACCTTCCACCCCCGACCCCAAAGGCGACCAACTGCTCCCATCCCAGGAAGCTATCAGCCTCGCCGCCACGCCACCGGCCGTGGTGAACCATCCCCCCGCTATCAGTTTCCCGTCATACACGGTCAGGGCATCGACCGTGCCACTCATCCCCGTCCCTAACGGCGACCAACTGCTCCCATCCCAGGAAGCCGTGCAATTCGCCGCCACGCCACCGGCCGTGGTGAACCATCCCCCCGCTATCAGTTTCCCGTCATACACGGTCAGGGCATAGACATTGTCATTCATCCCCAATCCCAACGGCGACCAACTGCTCCCATCCCAGGAAGCTATCCTGTTCGCTGCCGCGCCGCCGGCCGATTCTTCTGCTCCCACCCCCGACCCCAGTGGCGACCAACTGCTCCCATCCCAGGAAGCTAATCTGTTCGCCGCCACCCCGCCAGCCATATTGAAATAGCCCCCCGCGATCAGTTTCCCGTCGTACACAGTCAGGGCAGAAACACTGCCATTCATCCCCAACCCCAGCGAATCCCAACTGCTTCCATCCCACGACGCTATCCTGTTCGCCGCCACGCCGCCAGCCGACGTGAAAGAGCCCCCTGCTATCAGTTTCCCGTCATACACGGTCAGGGCCAAGCCAGCGCTATTCATCCCCGACCCCAGCGAATCCCAACTGCTCCCGTCCCACGATGCTATCCTATGCGCCGCCACGCCGCCGGCCGTTGTGAAAGTGCCCCCCGCTATCAGTTTCCCGTCATACACGGTCAGGGCAGAGACAAGACCATTCATCGCCGACACAAGCGACGACCAATTGCTTCCATCCCAGGACGCTATCCGCCACACCGCCACGCCACCGGCCGTTGTGAAATCACCCCCTGCTATCAGTTTTCCGTCATACACGGTCAGGGCATGGACATAGTCATCCATCTCCGACCCCAATGACGACCAAACGCTCCCATCCCAGGAGTCTACCGTCGTCATAAAGCCTGCCGCAATCAGTTTTCCGTCATACACGGTCAGGGCAAGGACTTGATCAGTATTCATCCCCGATCCCAATGGCGACCAACTGCTCCCATCCCAGGAAGCTATCAGCCTCGCCGCCACGCCGCCGGCGGTTGCGAAATCACCCCCTGCTATCAGTTTTCCGTCATACACGGTCAGGGCAAAGACACAGTCATCCATCCCCGATCCCAGCGAATCCCAACTGCTCCCATTCCATGACGCTATCTTGTTCGCCGCCACGCCATCGGCCATCGTGAAACAGCCACCTGCTATCAGTATCTCATTATACACGGTCAGGGCAAAGACACTGCTGTTCGTCCCCGACCCCAATGACGACCAACTGCTTCCATCCCAGGATGCAATGTAATTCGCCGCCACGCCACCGGTCATTGTGAAATTGCCCCCTGCTATCAGTATCTCATTATACACGGTCAGGGCACGGACACTGCTATTCGTCCCCGACCCCAATGACGACCAACTGCTTCCATCCCAGGATGCAATGTAATTCGCCGCCACGCCACCGGCCGTTGTGAAATCACCCCCTGCTATCAGTCTCCCGTCATACATGGTCAGGGTATAGACACTGTTATTCGTCCCCGACCCCAATGACGACCAGGAGGAACCATCCCAAGCGACGATATTGTTGGCAAACACACAACCTGCGATAGTGAACCGGCCTCCGACAATGAGCTTCCCATCATAGATTATCATAGCAAGAACATAACCATCATACCAATAATTACCACAAACGCCCGGAATGCACGGCGATATGCCGTTGTCCCAGTAAATATCATCGGGGTTATCGGCTGCTGCTGCCGTCCCGGAAGGTCGAAATATAGGCTGGCCGGTGGCCGAGTCAATTGCCGATTCGAAACCCTTCATATCCAATGAGCCTTGATAGCCAGACCGCCGCGTCGCTTCAAGGTCAAATCGTCCGTCAGGGGTGAGAAACTCAGCAACGCTTCTGCCCGGTGGAATTGCTCGCTCGCCATCATTAGCAACTTGGGGCAGGACATTCTGGTCCTGTTGCCCGGCATTATCTGTAAACGCCAAAGGCATGGCCAGAATGTCCTTCATAACCTGCTGCGCATCTTCAGGCGACTGGCTAATATCGGTGCCTGATGCAACATTAAGAAATAGTAAAACAAAAATCACTGCTGTCATTGGAATTAACCAGAAAATGCACTTTTGCATATCTCCTCCTTGCGAAAAAGATGAAGGTTTTGCTGTCAGCACATTCCGGCCCCGGTGAACGTCGTGCGTAATTCCGGAATAGTATCAATTTAGCAAAATTTCTTGTCGTATGTCAATATAAATCTGCCTGATAATATGGGCAAAGGATATCAAATCACTCCCGAATAGAACGCTGATTGATCCCTGCCACTTTTTCCCTTGTCAAAGCGGTCAAAATGCATTACTTATCGGGCAACATATCAATATGAGGTGTCTATGAAGAAAAATAAAAGACGGCTTCTCGTGGCCGAGGACCTCTGCCGCTTGAATCTTATCACCGGCGTCGCCCTCTCCCCCGATGAGTCCAAAATCGCCTACACGGTCGAAAATATCACTGAGGACAAAAAGAAATATTTCTCACGGATGCACCTTCTCGATATAAAGAGCGGCCAATCCCGGCAGTTCACATTCGGCGAAATCTCCGACCATGGCCCGGTCTGGTCGCCCGACGGGAAGCAGATCGCCTTTGTCTCCAGCCGAGATAAAAAGACCGGCATTTATATTATTCCGGCCGAGGGAGGCGCGGAGAGAAAGATCATCGAGCAGGATGGCTCGTTCGGCCAGCTGAACTGGACGCCGGATGGAAAGACGCTGGTCTTTGCGTTCCGATACAACGATTCCCATACCGAGAAAGATGAGAAGAAGAAAAAAGAGGCGCCGGTGTGCCGTCATATCACGAGGCTTTTCTACCGCCTTGACGCTTTGGGGTTTCTTCCGCAGGACAGATTTCATATCTGGAAATTGGATATCGCCTCGGCGAAGATGAACCAACTCACCAAAGGGCGGTTTGATGAGCAATCGCCGGCGGTTTCGCCCGACGGCAGAATGATTGCCTTTGTCTCCAATCGGTACCCCGATCCCGATATCGAGCCGATGGGGGATGATGTCTTTGTCATGTCGATTAACGGCGGCCGCGAGCGGAAAATTCCGACCCCGGCCGGGCCGGTTGCTTCACCCTCATTTTCACCCGACAGCAAAAGAATCGCCTATCTCGGACATCAATATCTCAAGGATGCCGGGGGCGTGCATAATTTCCATCTCTGGGTTGTCGGCGTTAACGGCAAACCGGCGGCCAAAGACCTGGTGCCGAAATTCGACCGGCAATGTATCGACCAAACGATTAACGACTTGGGCGAAGGGCACGGAAACCCGACTCTGTACTGGTCACCCGACGGCAAACGGATTTATTTTACCGCCTCGGACCTCGGTTCGACCCATCTCTTCTATGTCCCCTCCCGTGGGGGATTGCCGACCAGAATTACGAAGAAAAATTGCCATGTCTCCGGCTACAGCATGAACGGCCGGAAGAAGTTTTTTGCGGCCAATGTTGTCGACCTGAGTAATCCCGGTGATCTCTATCTCATTCCCGCGGTTTACCATGGCGACCTTAAGGCAGAGAAACTTACTTCGCTGAATAAGCCGCTCTTTTCAGAAATCAATTTCCCCGCGACGCGTGAAATATGGTTTAAGGCGCATGATGGTACCGAAATTCAGGGATGGCTGGTGACACCGCCCAACTTCAATCGCAACCGGAAATACCCGGCGGTGCTGGAGATTCATGGTGGTCCGCGAGTGCAATACGGATTCAGCTTCTTCCACGAGATGCAGCTTCTGGCCTCAAAAGGGTATGTCGTTTTCTATACCAATCCGCGCGGCGGCGGCGGGCGCGGCGAAACCTGGGCCGGATCGATTGTCAATGATTGGGGCGGCATCGATTATCAGGATTGCATGGCCGCGGCCGATCATCTGGAGAAATTCCCCTTTGTCAGTAAGAAACGAATCGGGGTCACCGGTGGTTCTTACGGCGGATATATGACCAACTGGATCGTGGGACACACCCGGCGTTTCCAGGCGGCGGTCACCCAGCGTTCGGTCACGAATCTGGAATCTTTTATGGGTTCATCGGATTTGGCGTACAATGATGAGGTGGAATTTGGCGGTCACCCCTGGCAAAATCGTGAGGGGTATCTTCGGATGTCACCGCTTACTTATGCCAAAAACATTCGCACGCCGCTTTTAATACTGCATAACGAAAGCGACCTGCGCTGTTCGATTGAACAGGCGGAGCAGCTATTCGCCACTTTGAAGGTGATGCGAAGGAAAGTGGAATTCGTGCGTTTCCCCGAGGAACCGCACGGTCTCTCACGACACGGAAGACCCGACCGTCGCCTGGCGCGATTGGAATGGATATTGAAATGGTTTGAGCGGTACCTGAAATAGTCGATCAGAAACCGTGCGCTTTCAGGAAAGCGTCACCCTCGGCCATAGTTTTGAAAATCTTGCAGGCATCCGGGCTCTCGCTGTGGGTGATCATTTTTTTCAGTTGGTTCCTGGTGATCGGATTATCGACCACATAAACCGAATAGACGGCATTATTCTCATGGCTCCAGGTGATATGATCGCCGATTTCTTCGATCATGTCCGGATATGAGGTTTTCCAATTGGTCAAATTGATCAGTTTGGCCCATTTCTCTTTGAGAAGCGGTTGCACGACCTTGGCAAATTCCTCACGGTACTGCTCGGCGGTCTCTTTTCTCCAGATACCATAGATCTTGGATAAAATAATTTTCCGCTCCATGTCGGCATCGATTGTGAAATTGAAACTGAATTCCATAGTTGTGCTCTTGTCTCCTTTATGCCTTTCTCATCTCCGAGTCGCCCGGGAAAACCATTATCCCTTCTCCGGTGCTCTGCGACTCTTTTCGGCCTCGATAGCAATTTACACGTTGCAGGCGATCAATGCTGCACTGTCAAGCGTGAGGCAATCGGCTGTCAGTTTTTAGGCGATGAGGATATTTCTATCGAGACATTTCAATATCGAGAGACGGCAGCAAAAAGTCAATAGTTTTCAAAGATCGGCCATATCGCAAACAAAAAAAAAGATGCCGCCGTTTCCGGCGACATCCTTCTGGGAGGGACTATGTGTAAGGCAATATTTTATACGCTGAATATAGCATTTGGTTGTCAAAAAATACAAGTTTTTTTAATCCCAATTAAAATTAATCCCCATTTTTATAATCCGGCCAGGCGAGGGATAATCGCGCTCCTGAAATCCACCAAACTGCCGAACTGGCTTACTGTCAAATATGTCGTTGATATTCAATGAGATAGAAATACCGCCGGCGATTGAATGACTTACTCCCAGATTCGCCAAAATGCTCGCCGGAGCATTTTTCCGGGCATAAGAAATCAGGCTATTATAATATGAATCAAAGGCATAAACCGCATAGTAAGCTGATTTTTTTGAAGTATAGACCAGATTCAGGTCCAACCGGCTCTTACCCAGCTCCCCGGAAAAGCCAAGGCGCCATTTAAGAGAGGGCACGAAAGCGGCCGCCCGCTCGGTTTTCTCGAAAAGCTGCCTGCCATCAGCCCCGGAATAAACCAATTCCATATTTTCCTGCCGGGCGCGCTGATAAGTGAGGTCTCCCTCAATTTGGAACTTCTTCCCAAACAGAACCTTAAGACCAAAATCAATACCGGTTGAATGAAAGCGGTTTAAATTGGAGGGTGTCCATCGCGGTGAAGCGAAATCGTTGATCTTACCGACCGGCGCCCATGAAATCAAATCTCTCACATTCCGATAGAAAATATCGGCATTGATTGAAATGCTTTCGCCCGGCTTGCCGCTAATCGAAAAAAGAAAATTCTCCCCTTTTTCGGGAATGAGATTCGGGTTCCCTTCGGAATACTGATCGGTCGGCCAATAGAGATCATTGAATGCGGGAAGACGATAAGCACGCCCATAAGCCAATTTCAAAGATAAGGGCGAAATGGAAATCAGTTGCAATCCGGCATTGACCGATTCATAGAGTTTCGCGCCGTTGACCAGTTCCATTCGTCCGTTCAGGTCGATTCGCATGATAGGGAAAATATTATACCCGCTTCCTGCCCAGACGGCATAGGTGTCGCGATGATGACGCCGAAAGCCCCTGGAAATCATCTGGATCGTTGAATCGGAGACAAAAGAAGTCGAGCTGCTGCTGTTGATCGTCTCGATTCGCGATGAGCCGGAGAGGAACTCCAGACCGCCGGAAAGCGCGAACCGCTCTTTCTCCCACCGCAATCGTCCGGTCAAACCGGAATTGCGCCCGATATTGGTATTCCTGTCGATAACATCAACCGAATCGGAATATCCCAGATAGGCATAGCGTCCAAAGTATTCCAATCTCTTTTTTTCATAGTACAGGTCAAACTGGGCTGATAGCGGCGATTCGGGATCGGGATTGATTTTCAGCCGGGCATCGAACGAATGATTGAAATCTTTCTGATAATTGACCAGCGAGTTCGATTCCGAATTTCCATAGTAAGGAATAGCTTGCGGGTTGGGGATCGCTCCCGGAATTCCCAGCGTGTCCCGGAAATATCGATAACCAAAACTCAGCTCGATATTTCTTTTCTGCGGCAGGCACAGCGATCTGAATGAAACACGGTCGCGGCGGACACCGGAATTGCGGCGGTCGTTGTCGGAGCGGTTTTGCTCAAGCTGCGAGTTGAAATGCCAGTTTTGTACTTTCCGGGCAATCGAGAGATTGTACCCCATATATCCGAAATTTCCATAATCTATCCCGGCGGTGACTTTATCGAGATATTCGAATCTGGGGATCAGGTTTATCACCCCTCCGATTGCCTCGGAGCCGTAAAGGGATGATTGCGTCCCTTTGACCAGTTCGATACGGCTCAATTCCTCCATATTATAGTCGGATAGATTGAATCCGCCGGTGGCGAAATTGTACACCGGGCGGCCGTCATAGAGAAGGAGTATTTGCGATGATGGCGCCCCCCAGAGCATGATATTGCTCACCTGCCCCATCCCGCCATACCCGAGCAGATCGGCCCCGGCGACACCATCAAGCGCCTCGGAGAGGCTGGCTTTTGGGGCTGTCTGATCGATGGAGATAGTTCGTGCCGGCCAGGGGATATTGTTTATCGGGGTGGCGAACCGCTCGGCCGTGACATTAATCGTGTCCGGCAGTTGATAGACTTTCTCCTCCCCCGCACCGTTTCCCATCGCCACGGCGAAGCTGAGAAGAAGCAAGAACAAGACCCAGAGTTTCATCTGTGACCTCCAGCAAAAAAGCCCGACAATCTGTCGGGCCGGGTCGGCTGAAGGCCAAAATGCTGTCTGCCCGCGCAGATTATCGGCCGTATTCCGCAAAAGCGGAATAACGGTCAGGTGGCATTTCGGCAGGTTTTCTGACTTTGCGGCCTCAGACCACCTCACGGCTCCTTCCCCGTCCCGTTTGACCGGGGCGAGTGGTTTAATGCCGGGAGCGTAGCCGCTAACAGCAGCGGGGCTGTGGCGGACTTTCACCGCCTTCCCTATTACCCCTCACCTTGAGGGCACCGAAATGATGTAAGGGAAGATTACTGAATGGAGGTTATGATGTCAATAGGAAAATAAGTCTAATTGTGCCCGGGGTAATATCTTTATAAGTGTGTAAAAACGACAAGAGGTGTATCCTTAAGATTTACAAGCTGATTCAAAAGGAGACACCTAATGTCGTATAACGAGTTAGATTTTAGCAGGAGAAACATAGTCTTTGCGCTTTCGGAAGT